>JAJYJR010000007.1 GCA_021789355.1 Chloroflexota bacterium
TTGGCGATCGCCTTCTCGTATTCGGCTTCGCGCTTCAGCGCCGCCAGCTGGCGCGGCGACTGCTTCCGTTCCTTCGGTTTCTGAGGAACGAGATCGGCAACCTCGACGAATTTGATCCGGGCCATCACTCACCTCTGTCCGCGATTCGTGTCTGAATTCCGCGGCACATGCTACGCGGTGTCGGTCGCAGATTCCACGACTCTTCATCGGTCGAGGTCGTCTTTCGCGGCCTCGACTGTCAACAACGGGACATGCTGTACTCTGGATGGCGGTTCTCCTCCAAATGGAGAGCCATTCGGTGACAGCCGCCCCAGCGCGCCCGTAGCTCAGCGGACAGAGCTTCTGACTTCGGATCAGAAGGTCGGGGGTTCGAATCCCTCCGGGCGCGCCACTTCCTCTGGCGAATCGCGGTTGTTGACCCCTCATGGTTCGGCGATATTCGTAGTTTCCGCTGCCAGGAATCAGGTGCCCGCCCACCCCCTGAGGAAGAGTCTGGTGCTCGCGATGGGACGGCCGCCGAATCAGATGCTTTCATTCGGATGGGTCAAATGCCCATTCAGACGCAGATCCGCACCTCCCGGAGCAGTCGAGAAGACCGCCGCCAGGCGGCCGAGTCAGCCGGGCGTCCTGACAGACGCTGATCCGGTCTCGGCCTGTGCGGCCCCGCCGATCCCCACATCGCCCGCGCTCGCCGCGCCCTCGCGCTCTTGAGGGGGAGCGCCGTGAAGTAGGCCTTCCTCGCCATCTCGGCTCGACGCACTCGCTCGTCGGGTGGCGGGATGAATTCAGGGTCGACATCCGGCGTGAACCGATCCAGGAACGCGCGCCGGGTAGCCTCGGCTAGCTGTACCGCGAGTCGTGCGTGGCGTCGAGCCGGTAGGCGCCGATGGGATGGCGAGTCCGTGTGGCTTCCGTGCCTGGTGAGGCCCGCTTTACCGCTGGCTGGCGTGGCCTCGTTGGCACGGCGACACGAGGCCGAAGACCTGAGTCGGCGACTCGGATCCGATCGCCCATCGTCGGAAGACTAGCTAAGCGACATTGCGTGGGTGGGGATCCGGCCTGCATGGATCGCATAACAGGGCGCGCTCGGTTCAGCCGCGACTCGCCGCCGAGCTTCAGGATGGCTCAAAAACATGCGGGAGGTCCCCGTTCCGGTCGTTGACACTCGCAGATTGCCGGTGCTAGCGTCCGGCGTCGGCTTCGCTACCTCGATCCGGAGTTGCTGGATGCCCAGGTCATGACGACGCTCAGCCACGTGCGCGGCGCGCCGGAGCACAGCTTCGAGCGTTCGGCCGAGCTCTACGCCGCTGCTCGCGACCTCATCGCCGGCGGCGTCACCTCGGCGGTTCGCGCGGCGGAGCTTCCCCACCCGCTGTACTTCGACCATGGAAGTGGCCCGAGGATCTGGGATGTCGATGGGAACGTCTATGTCGACTACGCCCTGGGGTACGGGCCACTCATCCTCGGACACTCACCCGAACCGATCCGGAAGGCGCTGCACGCGCAGATCGACCGTGCCCTTACGTTCGGATCGCAGCACGCACTCGAGCTCGAAGTCGCCGGACTGCTGACGGAGATCGTGCCCGGAGCCGAGCAGGTCATCTTCGCGTCCACCGGCAGCGAGGCCGTCGCGGCCGCACTGCATGTCGCCCGCGCCGCGACCGGACGCCCCAAGGTGCTCAAGTTCGAGGGCCACTACCACGGATGGCTCGACGGGATCGCCGCGTCGACGTCGTTCGACCCCGCACGATCCGGTGCCGCGACACGGCCGGTCTGCGTCCCGTCGACCGGCGGCATCTCGTCGGCTGCGCTGTCGGACGTTGTCGTCGCCCCCTGGAACGACCTCGCCGCGGTCGAGTCGATCGTCGCCGAGCATCGTGGCGAGTTCGCCGCGATCATTCTCGAACCATGTCTCGTCAATGGCGGCGTCATAACGCCGGTCCCTGGGTTCCTCGAGGGGCTCCGCCGGATCTGCCGGGCTGATGGCGCGCTTCTCGTCTTCGACGAGGTGATCACGGGGTTTCGGCTCGCCCTCGGCGGTGCCCAGTCCCGATACGGCATCGACGCGGATCTCGCGGTCTTCGCCAAGGCACTCGCGGGCGGCGTGCCGATGAGCGCGGTAACAGGGAGCCGCGCTGTGATGGCCGTCGTCGCGGACGGGCTTGTAGCCCACAACGGCACCTTCAACGCCAACCCTCTCGTCGCGGCCGCCGCTGCTGCGACGCTGCGCCACCTCCGCGACCACGAATCGGAAGTCTATCCGCGCCTCGACAAGCTCGGAGAAGGACTCGCGGCCGCTCTTGCCGCGGCGTCACCGCGTCTCACGGTCCGGCGCGCCGGACCGATCGTCCACACCGCGGTTGACGAACCCGACGTCGTCACCTCCGTCCGGGATCGCGCGAGCGGGAAGCCCACGCTCCACGCCCGGTTCATCGAACGCCTCCTGCACCACGGCGTCCATGCGACGCCCCGTGGGCTCTGGTACGTGTCGACCGCACACGGAGCGGAGGAGATCGAGAGCACGGCGGCTGCCGCCGCTGCCGCCGCCGCGGAGGTCCTGGGGTGAGACACTCGTGGTGATCCCCGCAGCATTCGGCGCGGAGAGAACGCGAGCACCGATGCGGCGGTCATCCGCAATGGCCGCGTTCTCGTCGACGGTCGCCTGAACCCCCACATCCACGAGGTCCATCCCCGATGAAGATCATCAACCTCCGGGCCACGCCAGTAACGGTCCCCGCCGAGGCGCCGTGGCGATGGAGCATGGGCATCGAGACCGGTACCACGCGGACGATCATCGAGCTCATAACGGACGAGGGTATCGTCGGCGTCGGGGAGACCTACGGCGGCGCCGGGACCGTCCATGCGCTCGACGTGGCCAGGCCGATCGTCGTTGGACTCGACCCCCTGGAAACCGGCCTTCTCCAACATCGGCTCGCCGTCTTCACCATCGGTTACGAGACGAGCGTGCCTTCGGCTGTCCGCGGCGGTCTCGAGATGGCAGCCCTGGATGCCGCAGGCAAGGCGCTCGGCCGGCCGGTCGCATCGCTGCTCGGTGGCGCCGTTCGCCAGCGCGTCCCGGTCGCCTCGTACCTGTTCTACCGGTACCCGTCCGGCGATGGGCGGCTGGCGCCCGTCGACAGTCCAGAGCGGATCCTTGAGCGGGCAATCGAGCTGAAGGAGCGCAACGGCCACGGCGTCCACAAGCTCAAGGGCGGCGTGTTCCCGCCCCTCGAGGAGTACGCAGCGCTCAAGCTGCTTCGCGAGCGCTTTCCCGACGATCCGCTCACCTGGGATCCGAACGCGGCGTGGTCGGTCGAGACGACGATCCGGATCGGACGACGGCTCACCGCCGATGGCTTCGACCTGACGTTCCTCGAGGACCCGTGCCAATGGCTCGAGGGCATGAGCCAAGCTCGCGCGGCGGTCCAGATCCCGTTCGCGACGAACATGTGCGTCATCGGCACCGACCAGCTCGCCCCCGGGATCCGGCTGCACAGCATCGACGTGATCCTCGCCGACGTCCACTACTGGGGCGGCTTCCGCGGGAACCAGAAGATGGCTGCTGTGGCTGAGGCGTTCGGCCTGGGGATCGGGATGCACAGCGACCGCGAGCTCGGGATCTCGACGGCGGCGATGGTCCACCTCGCCTGCTCGATGCCTAATCTGTCGTACGCGATCGACAGCCATTACCACGATCAGTCGGACGATATCGTCACTCGACCCTGGGAGTACCGCGACGGGGCATTCGAGCTCCCGACCGGGCCGGGCCTCGGTGTTGAGATTGACCGTGCCAAGCTCGACTTCTACCACCGCTACTACCTCGACCATCCTGAGGTCAACGAGTACTACGACCCGAACCGCCCCGGCTGGGTCCCGGCGCTGCCGATCTTCTGAGACCGCGATCGGGCCTGCTGGAGGCGTGGCCCAAGGCAGGGTGCGCGTCCCCGGGCAGCGCGGACGGGCACCAGCGCGGGCCCGCGCCACCGGGATCCATGCCTAGGCGCGGACCTCACGCGATCTCCTGGGGCCAGTAGCCGGACCTGGATCGCACCAACAGGGCGATCCGTGCGCACCGCCGATCTACATGGTCACCGGCGTCGTAGAGTCAGCTGCTTCCCGCTTCCACCGAGCCGTCCGCCGAGCCTTTGTCGGCCGCCGGTCTTGGTCCTCGTCCCGGATCGCGGCGAGCAGGCGCCTGGCCGCCGCCTCCATGTGCTCCCGCGTGAGTCGGCCGACCAGGTCCGCGTCGCGGGCTCGCACCGCCTCGAGGAGCGGGTGGTGCGCGTCGAGTGGGTCCTCGGCCATCTGCCAGGCTCGGTAGAGGAACGGGAGATATCGGGTCGAGCGCTCCGTCAGGTCCGCGATCTGAGCGAGGAGTCGTGGCCGATCAGCGAGGCGATAGAGCGTGCTGTGGAAGAGATGGTCCGCCTCGATGAACGACTGCAGGTCCCCATTCCTCTCTGCATCCTCCATCTTGGCGAACCGGTCTTCGAGGACTGCGACGTCGGCATCGGTGAGCCGCTCGGCCGCATGTCGCGCACAGAGCGACTCGAGAGCCACCCGGACCGCGTAGATCTCCTCGGCGTCCTCGATCGAGAGCGGGCTCACGACGGAGCCGCGACGGGGCGTGACGACGACGAGCCGATCGGCCTCCAGGAGTCGGAGGGCGTCGCGAACGGGCATGACGGACACGCCCAGACGTTGGGCGAGCGGCGCGAGGCGGAGCGGCGTCCCGGGTGAGAGCGTCCCGTCGAGGATGAGGCCGCGGAGGTGGACGGCGACGGACTCGGCGAGTGTAAGCGGCAGGTCCGGTGTGGCCGGAAGACCTTCGAGTGCATCAGTCACGGTCGTGAAGCCCTCCCTCGGTGGACATGATCGTGCTGCAGGTGCGGGTCGACAATCAGCTTGACATGCGCATCACATATCACAAATATAGACGACGCAGCGGCGAGTCTCTGGACCGACGGGAGGATCTCGGCCATGGGCGGCGTGCAAACCGGGGCGTTGCGGTCGGACGAGCTGTACGCGCAGGCATCACGGTCGCTCGTGGGCGGCATGTCCGCCGCGGCCCGTCTGAACCCCGCGCTCGGTCGCCCCTTCTTTGCGGCCCGCGGCGAGGGCTCGCGTCTGTGGGACGTCGATGGTCGTGAGTACGTGGACCTCAACACGTCGTTCGGCGCCGCGCTGCTGGGCTACCGGCATCCCGCGATTGACGCCGCCGTCCGGACTGCGACCGATCTCGGGACCCTCTGCGCCTTCGAGACTGGGCACCAGTCCGCTCTGGCGAAGCGGATCATCGAGGTCGTGCCGGCTGCCGAGCTCGTCCGGTTCACGAACACGGGCACGGAGACCGTCTGGCTTGCGATTCGGACCGCCCGGGTGTTCACGGGCCGGCAGCGGATCGTCAAGTTCGAGGGTCATTTCCACGGATACAGCGACGTGCTGGGCTACAGCATGTGGCCCACTCCGGGGGGACCGGGCGAGCTGGCATCTCCCGAGCCGGTCCCCGAGAGCGCGGGCATGCCGCCTGCCGCCGCGGCAGACGTGATGGTGCTCCCGTGGAACGACGCCGACGCCCTCGAACGGACGCTCGAGCGCCACGGCTCCGAGATCGCTGCGGTGATCATGGAGCCGATCAATTACAACTCGGGAACGATCCTTCCGCTGCCTGGCTTCCCGGAGCGGGTCCGCGAGCTCACCGCGCAGCACGGCGTCATCCTGATCTTTGATGAGATCCTCTCGGGTTTCCGCACCGGTCCGGGGTGCGCCCAGGCCTTCCTGGGCGTCACGCCCGACCTCTGCACGCTCGGCAAGTGCCTCGGTGGCGGGACGGTCCTTAGCGCATTCGCCGGTCGGCGAGATGTCATGGAGGCCGTCGCGCCCCTGGGTCTCGCGGTCCACTCTGGGACGTTCAACGCCCACCTCATCCCCGTGATGGCCGCGCGCGCCTTCCTCGACGTGATCACCGAGCCCGACTTCTATGCGGACCTCCGCGCGCTCGAGGACTACTTCTATGCCGAGCTCGGCGGGATCTTCCGTCGTGCCGGCGAGCCGGTGCGGATTCAGGGCCTCGGCGCGCGTTTCAGCATGCTCTTCGGGCTCGAGGACGAGCCGCATCGGTACGCGGACGTCGCGCGCGCCGATCGAGGCCGGGAGACGGAGTTCTACCGGGCGGCGCTCGAGCGCGGCGTCTACTTCCACTACTCGTGGCACCACGGGTTCTCCTCGCAGCACACACGCGCGGACCTCGACGTCGCCCTCGAGAGGATCGAGGACGCGGTGCGGAGCCTTCCGCCGCTTGTCCGGGCGCCCACGACCGACTGATCACCCGAGTCGAAGAGGAGGGCTGCCCCGACCCAATGACCTCCAAGGACCGATCCGCGCGGGAAGCACGTTCCCGATCGCACGCGGGGGCGCCCAGCGCGCTGCGACGTCGCTGCTAGGTACGGACTGGGCTCGCTGGGAGGCGGGCGGCAGAGGAGGGACGAGCGATCATGGCATCCATCACGGCTCCGGCGGCCTCCGAACCGGAGCCCGCGATCACGCTGAAGCGTGGCGTCGTCGGGCTTGTGGGAGCGGCGACCCTCGGGGCGATCATGATGTCTCCCGCACTGGGCCTCTACGGGAACTGGGGGCCCCTCGCCCAGGATGTGGGCGTCATCGGGCCGCTGCTCTTCGCCTTGGGCCTGCTCATTGCCCTGCCGACCGCGATCAGCTACGCAAGCATCGCACGGGTGATGCCGTCGTCGGGCAGTGCATACACGTGGCTCTGGCGATCGCTCACGCCGTCCGCCGGCATCTTCATCGGCTGGATCTTGATCGGCTACTACATCGTGGCTGTCATCCTCCAGCCGTACCTCTTCGGGCTCTATTTCACCGAGCTGCTCAAGTACATCGGGATCACCGGTCTCGACCAGTACGTGTCGGGCGCTTTGGGCGTCCTCATCGTGACGGCGATCGGTGCCTACTTCGTGTATGGCGGCATTCAGCTGTCGGTGAAGGGGACAGTGGTCCTCATCGCGATCGAGAGCATTGTGGCCGGTGGTCTCGCGCTGACGATCATTTTCGTCAAGGCGAGCCAGGGGAGCTTGAGCTTCGCACCGTTCGACCCGAGCCAGATTGGTGGAGCCAAGGACATCGGGCTTGCGCTGATCATCATGGTCCTCTCCTACACGGGCTTCGATGTCATTAGCACGGTCGCGGAGGAGACGCACTCGCCACGGACGCTCATCCCACGGGCCACGATCATCGCCCTTCTCGGGGTCGCGGCCTTCTGGATCATCGGGACCTGGGGATTGAGCATCGGCGTCCCGATGAGCCAAGTGGACGATCTCGTCGCGTCCGGGATGACGCCGGTCACCCCCATCGCCAAGCAGTACTGGGGCGCGGCCGAGATCCTCGTGATCCTCACTGCCCTGACCGCCGCGACGGGCGTCTTCATCGCGTGTGCCGTTGGCTCGTCGCGCGTCCTCTTCGCGATGGGGCGCGAGGGTTCGCTCCCGTCGGTCTTCGGGAAGGTCCACCCGCGCTACCAGACCCCGTGGAACGCCAACCACCTCGTGTTCGGGACCTCCCTGGTCGTGACGCTCCTCTGGCCGTTCTGGCTGGACGCCAACTTCCTCGCGTCCTTCGTCTGGTGGGCCGGGGCCATCACGTTCTTTGCGCTCGTGACCTACCTATTCGTGAACCTGGCCAACATCCTCTACTTCGTCCGGATCAAGCCGTCGAGCCGAAACATCCTGACCAATATCGTCGCGCCGATCATCGGGATCGTCGTCGACGCGCTGGTGCTGTACCAGGCCTTCTTCGTCAGCCTCTGGAACGTCTCGGACTGGCGGACCGGCCAGGCGATCATCTGGTTCTGCCTGCTCGTGGCCGTCGTCGGGATCGTCTATGTCGCTGTCATCCGCGCGCGCAAGCCGGAGCTCATGAAGCAGCAGGCCCTCGTCTTCGACGAGGACGTCGCAGAGGCGTAGACACCATGGGCGCGCGCTTTCTCGGGCTGGATCCCGCAGCGACGGCGTCGGACGAGTGGACCCTCCGCGGGTTCACCGCCGTCGTGCTCGAGAACAGCCGGCTGCGTATGACGGTCCTCCCGGGGCACGGGGCGAAGGTGTGGGAGCTCAGCTCGAAGCGGGCCGGCCGCGACCTGCTGTTCCACCATCCGCGCTTCGACGTCCGGCCGCCCGTGTACGGCGTCAACGTGGACGACTGGTGGACGGGCGGCATCGACGAGGTCGCGCCGACGGGTCACCCGTGCGTCATCGGTGGCGAGCAACTCCCGTTCCTCGGCGAGTTCTGGTCGCAGCCGTGGCGGTACGAAATCGAGGACGCCGGACCGGAGGTGGCGCGCGTCCACCTCTCCGCCGGCGGCATCGTCACGCCGCTGCGGATCGACCGATGGATGGAGCTGCGACCGGACGAGCCGTTCGTCCGGTCGCGCCATCGCCTGACGAACGTCGGCTTCGAGCCGTTCGACTACATGTGGGGGATCCATCCCGGCCTCGCCGTCAAGCCGGGAAGCCGCATCCAGGCACCGGCTGCGCGCGCCCTTTACGAAGGTGGCGGCGGCGTCGACACACAGGACGGCACGTGGTACGACTGGCCGGCGCTGCCCCAACGCAGTGGGGGCGTCCTGGACCTGAGCATCGCACGGGAACCGGACCCACCGGCCGTGGAGCAGCACTTCCTCACCGAGCTGCGCGATGGGTGGCTGGCCGTGACCGACCCCGTGTCCCGCTCGGGCTTTGCCATGGCCTTCGACAAGGAGGTCTTCCCCGTCGTCTGGCTGTGGTCCGTCTACGGCGGCTGGCGCGGCGTCTATACGGCCGCCTTCGAGGCGTGGACCGCCTATCCGGGCCGACTCGACAAGGTCATCGAGGGCGGCCTCCAGCGCCGCCTGGAGCCGGGCGAGACGCTCGAGACGGAGGTCCGCTTCGTCACGTTCGAAGGCCTCCGGTCGGTGACTCACGTCTCGCACGACGGCCGCGTGAGCGGCGAGGAGTAGGCCATGGGACGCCTCGAGGGCAAGGTCGCCATCGTCACGGGCAGCGCCCGTGGCATCGGGAGCGCCATCGCGCGGCGCTTCGCCGCCGAGGGAGCGCTCGTGACGGGCGTCGACATCCTGTCCGACCTCGGCGCGCAGGTCGCGAGCGAGGTCGCGGCGGACGGCGGGGCCATGCGCTTCCTCGCCGGCGACATCTCGCAGGAAGAGGATGTGCGACGGGTCGTGCGCGCGGTCCTGGGCGAGAACGGCCGCGTGGACATTCTCGTGAACAACGCCGGCGTCCAGCGCGAGGCGAAGCTCACAGAGGTCACCGTCGAGGACTTCCACGCCGTCGTGAACGTCAACCTGCTCGGCGCGGTCCTGCTGTGCCGCGAGGTCCTGCCCGGGATGGTCGCCCAGCGGTCGGGGGCCATCGTCAACATGTCGTCCGTCCTCGGGTGGGTGTCGGACCCGCTCCTGCCTGTCTACAGCGCGACGAAGGCCGGTCTTCTAGGCCTTACACGCAACATCGCGATCACGTACGGGCCAGACGGCATCCGATGCAACGCCATCTGCCCCGGCGACGTCGACACCGAGCTCAACCAGGTGTATTTCGAGGCGCATCCCGATCCGGTCGCGTTCCGGGGCCGAGTGGAGCACGAGTACCCCATGCGGCGGATCGCGTCCACGGACGAGATCGCTCGCGTCGCGCTCTTCCTGGCCTCGGACGATGCCTCGTTCGTGAGCGGGACCCACATCATGGTGGACGGGGCCATCCTCGCCCGGATCTACGAGCTCTGAGCACGGCGCCGGGTGGCGGGGTCGAGCCGTCCGACTCCCGGCGTCGGCCTCTCGTTGAGAGTCGCGCCACGGCCCGGCCCGCGATCACGTCCAGGAGGGATGTCATGGAGCTCAGGGAGCCGAGAGCGGGCTTCGTCGGTTTCGGCGAGGTCAACAGCCCGCGCGAGCTGATCGAGCGTAAGTGCCGCGCGGCCACTGCTGCCCTGGCGGCTCATGGCATCGAGGTGGTGGCGGCCGGCCCGGTGGCCGACGATCCAGCCGGCGTTCAGGAGGAGCGCGCTCGGCAGGCGCTCGCGGGTACCGACCTAGATATCGTGGTCGTGTGCCTGGCCGGCTGGATCCCGTCCCATTCCGTCCTCGACGTCATCGCGCCGCTCGTACATATCCCGATGGTCCTGTGGGGCCTCACGGGCGAGTACGCGGACGGCCGGCTGGTGACGACCGCGGACCAGGCCGGGACAACCGCCCTACGTGGGCCGATGGAGGAACTCGGTTACCGCTTCGCATACGTGTACGACACGCCCGATGCGCCGTACGCCGCCGCTGAGAGGGTCGCCGACCTGTGCCGCGCTGCGGCCGCGGTGACCGACCTCCGGACCGCGCGCGTGGGCATGGTCGGTTACCGCGACATGAAGCTGCATTCGACGCTCGTCGACGCGATCGCGATGCGGCGGGTGCTGGGGCCGGAGATCGAGGTGGTCGACACGCTCGAGATCGCGCAGATCATGGAGCGGGTCGACCCCGTCGAGGCCGCCCGCGTCGAGCAGACGATCCGGCGCGACTGGCGATTCGACCGCGAGCCTTCGTCCGAGCTTCTGGGTCCATCGATCCGCCTCTACCTCGCGGTCCTGGAGAAGGTTAAGGAACGCGGGTACCGGGCCATCTCGGTCATCGACGTCGACGGGATCAAGAAGCTCATGGGCTTCACTCCGGCAGGGGCGATGATGCTGCTCGCCGACCAGGGCGGCCTCGCGACGATCCCCGAGAACGACGGGCACGGGGCCGTGACGCAGCTCATCGTCCGCGCCCTCACCGGCCAGGTCGGAGCCTACCTCGAGTTCTACGAGTTCATGTCGGACCGCATCCTCGCTGGCGTGCCCGACTACGTCCCCGCCGGCGTTGTCGACGGCCCGGTCACAGTGCGCCTGGCCAAGTTCGGGGATCTGTCCGAGGGGGTCCTGAACGTCTCCCGTGTCCGGACAGGCCGCGTCACCCTCTGTCGGCTGGGGATGCACGCGGGCTCGTACCGCCTCCATGTCGTCACCGGGGAGGCGGTCACTCCGGCTCCGTGGGAGGAGGCCGGCTGGGCTCCGCCGGCGCCGCAGCTGCCCGGTCTCGAGGTCATCCCCGACACGGGCGTGCCGGACTTCGCCGCGAAGGTCCTCGGCCAGCACTACATCTTGGCGCACGGCGACCAGCGCCCCGCTCTGACCGACCTCTGTCGGCTGCTTCGGATCGAGGTCGTTTGATGGTCTCCACGGACGCGTCGGCACGCCACGAGACAGGGGTTCCGAGCGGAGCGCACGGCGCACCGGTCGGCGTGCGATGACCGACCACCTTCCGCCGAATGCGGGACCCTTCTCGGGTACGAGCGCTCGACCGACGCGGAGCAAGACGCACTGATGCCCTACGTCGCAGACGGCGAAGCACTCGACCGTTCGTTCCTGGACCTCGACGCACTCGCGGCCGACCTCGGTCCTCCGCCTTGGCGCGCGTGTCTCGTCGGCACGCCCGGGCTGCGCGTCCTCCTGCTGCACTGGCCGGTCGGCTTCGTGACGGTGCCTCATGTGCATCCGTCGGCCGAGGAGATCTTTCGGGTGATCCGCGGCCGGGCCATGTTCACGATCGGCGACGAGCCCGAGCGGGAGGTCGGCCCGGGCGACTTCATGTTCGCGCGACGTGGAGTCCGCCACATCATCCGCGTCTCCGACGGTCAACCCCTCCTGTTGCTCGCGTCGGTGGCCCCGAACGAGGACCGGCCCGACGAGACCATCGAGGTGGCATGAGATCCCTGTGTCAACCCCTCCTCTCAGGCGGCGCTGTGAAGCAGCCGCTGGAGGGCGCCGTGGCGCGCCGGGTCGTAGGCCTCGCGGTCCTGCCAGCTGCGCCAGATGACGCGGTACCAGGCTTTGGCCAGGATCCGGATCGCGTGGGGATGGTCGGCACCGCGGTCGATCGCGTCGCGGTAGACGCGCTCGGCCCAGGGGCTCGCGCGACGGCTGTTGTCGGCGAAGGTCGTGAGGGCGACCCGCAGCCGCTTGTCGCACGCCCAGCGGAAGGCGACCGCACTCGTCTTGCCCGACGCACGGGTGACCGGCGCGGCACCCGCCTGGGCGGCCAGCGCCTCGGAGGCGGGGAACCGCCCCCGGTCGGCGCCGATCCCCGCCAGCAGCTGGGCCGCGTTGATCTCGCCCGCCCGTGGGAAGCTGCGGAACAGCTCGTCGGGATCGGCCGAGAGTGCCGCCCGGACCGCGCCCTCGAGGTCGGCGAGCCGCGCGAGCACGGTCCGCAGGCACGCGACCAGCGAGCGGACGGCATCGGCGGTCGCCTCGTCGACGATCGGCTCGCGCACGACCGGGGCGGCACGCAGGCGCGCCAGGAGGTCGTCCGCCGTGCGCCGGCCCGAGTAGCGGTGGCGGGCCAGGAACCCCGCCAGGCGCGCCTCGCCGAGACCCCGCGCCGAGCGCGGGATCGGATAGCGCTCCAGGAACGCCAGCGCGATCGGCGAGTCAACCCTCGCGAACACCTCGGCGGCGCCCGGCCACGCCTCCTCCAGCAGCGCCCGGAGCTGGTTGGCGAGCATCGTCCGGGTGTCGCACAGCTCGTCCCGGGTGCGCACCAGGCGGCGCAGCCGGCCCGTCGCGGGATCGGTCGGGTGCAGCCGGCGGAACCGGCCGGCGTCGGTCCGGACCAGGTCGGCGAGCAGCCGCGCGTCGCCGGGATCGCTCTTGGCCCGGGCCGCGCTGAACCGGGGGCGGGCGGCCTTGACCACGTGGGGCGGGATGATCACGACCGCGAACCCGGCCGCGACCAGCGCGTCGACGACCGGGCCGTGCTCCAATGAGCGGGCACGCGATGGCGACGGACGGCCAGGCCTCCCTCGAGCTCGTGGTGGATGCTGGTGCCACGGTCGGCGAGGGCCCGCTCTGGGACGCGACGCGCGGCGTCCTCTGGTGGGTGGACATCACCGCCGGGGTCGTGCTCGGGCACGACCCGCGGGACGGGTCCGATCGCATGCTCCCGGTCGGCGCCGCGGTTGGTGCCGTGGCCCTCCGTCGCGACGGTAGGCTCGTGGTGGCACTCGCCGACGAGCTGACGACGCTGGAACCCGACACGGGGCGAGCAGAGAGCCTCGCCCGGTTCGCCCCCGGCGACCGTCGTCCGCTCCGCTGCAACGACGGCAAGTGCGATCCGACCGGCAGGTTCTGGGTGGGGCGGATGACGCCTGACGGTGCGGCCGGCGAGGGCTCCCTGCTGCGGGTCGATCCCGACCTCTCGATGGTCACGCGCATGTCCGGCCTGGCGATCCCTAATGGTCTGGGCTGGAGCCTCGACGGGCGACGGATGTACTTCCTCGACTCGGCTTGGTGCGAGGTGCGCGAATACCCGTACGACCCGGCCTCGGGAGTCATGGGCGAGGGACGGCCGCTCGTGCGCTTCCCCGACGACGGCACGGTCCCGGACGGATTGACTGTAGACGCGGATGGGCACCTGTGGGTGGCGCGATGGGGCGCCGGGTGCGTCGTCCGCGTCGCCCCGGACGGGACGGTCGTCGGTCGCGTCGATCTGCCCGTTTCGCAGGTGACCAGCTGCACGTTCGGCGGCGACGACCTCGGCGACCTGTACATCACGACGGCGCACGAGGGTTTCGCTCCAGGGGACTTCGCGCGTGAGCCGTTGGCAGGCGGCCTCTTCCGGTGCCGGCCCGGCGTCCGCGGCCTGCTGCCGATCCCTTTCGCCGGATGACCGAGGATGGCGCCACCCACCGCCGCCCGGGCGATACCAAGGGGCGATGGATCCCCTCGCCCGGATCACCTACCGACCAGGCACAGCCGGAAGACACCCGGGAGAACGTTCGCGGCGAACATCTCGACTCTGTTCCCGACAGTCGCATCCATGGATCGCTTCCGCGTCGCGGCGGGCGCGGGGTTCAGCGCGATCGAGACGTGGTGGCCGGCGGACCCGCTCGCGGACGGCGTGACGCCCGACGACATCGTCGCCGTCGCTGAGCAGCACGGGCTGGAGACCGTGCTGCTCAACTTCGCCGCCGGTGACATGAAGGCGGGCGATCGCGGCCTTGCGGGTGATCCGGCCCGCACCGCCGACTTCCGCGCCAACGTGCCGGTCGCGATTGAGCTGGCACGGCGCCTCGGCTGCAGCAAGCTCAACGCACTCGCGGGCAACGCAATCAGCGACGCGGACCGGGGTTGTCCCCGGAGGCGACGAGCAGCGCTCCGGCCGAGTCTGTACCCAGGCCGAAGACCGCCAGCAGCTCGGGAGCCACGCCGGCGGTGAGCCGGCTGAGCTGGGCCTCCAGGACCTTGACCTCCGTCTCGAGCGCCTCATGGCGGAGGGCCAGGCTTCGCAGGGCAACCTTGGTCGCCGTCGTCGGGTTGACGAGCTCGCCTGGGCGAAAGCGGGCGCAGGTGCGCACGAGGGCGACCGGAGACAGCTGGCGAAGGCACTCGCGAAGGTCACCGGGGGCGGTGACGACGAGCGCCTTCATCGCGTTGCCCGCCTGGGTGCGGGCCTTGACCGCGGTCTGTCGGGCGACCCGCAGGGCGCGGATCATCTCCACGGTCGCGTCGGCCGCCTTGGGCTGACCGGTGGCGTCGCCCGCGAGCACCGCCGAGGCGGCGGCGTCGGCATCCGCCGGGTCGGACTTGCCATGTCGACGCCGAGCCTGGCGGTTGGGGCGGATGACCTCGATGACGACGTGACCCTCATCGCAGTACGGGATCGGGGTCCAGGCATCGGCGGGGATCGCCTCGATCAGGCGGCGCACGCTGCGGTGCTGGCGGATCGTGATGCTGAAGCGGACGTCCATCGCCCGGCAGACGGCGACGACGGCGTGGGCGTAGAAGCCCGAGTCGGCGCGCATCGTGAGCTGCCCCGTGGCGCCGGCGGCACGGACCCGCCCGATCGTCTCGCGCAGGAAGTGGGCAGCGCCCCGGGCGGTGTTGGCCCGACCCTCGCGCAGCCGTGCCATCAGGACGTCCCCCGTGCCCGCGGCGACCGCGAGCAGGGGGTGATAGCCGCGCACCTTGGTGTACCCGTGATGGAGGGCACCCTCCTTCTGGAGGCCGTACGTCTCACAGATCGTGGAGTCGAGATCGATCGTGAGGGGCGCGGAGCCCGGACCGGCCCCGGCCGCCCAGGCCCGGGCGAGGAGGTGGCGGCTGACGGCGTCGAGCTGGCGGACATGGCCCCAGCGGAAGCTGCGCAGGAACGTGCCCAGCGTGGACGCCGCCTTGGCGACGAACCCGAGGACATTCGCCGTGCCGCCCGCCCGGAGCGCGGCTGCATCGTCGATGCAGTCGCCGCCCGCGAGCGCCGAGAAGACCAGGGTCACGAACTTGTCCCCGACGTTCGCCCGGCCGGCGGCGCGGCCGAGATCGAGGAACCGCTCGATGGGGCGCCGGAGGCCGAGATGCGCGGCCAGGGTGGCCGGCAGCAGGAGCCCGGCGTCGGCCACCAGTTGCGTCCCGTCGAACGCCACATCGATCCGGTCAGGGGTGTGGGAAGATCGCATCCAGCAGGTGCTCCTCTGCGCTGGGCTGATGGGTGTATCGCAACGCCATCATTCCCGTTCAGAAGTGCACCTGTTGGTCTGTCCCGGATCGTGAATCACGCGGCCGGTTCGGTGGATCCGGGCTAAAGGAGGCACGCGCCGCAGGACCAGATCGTCGTGCTCGGGATCATCGCGGGGGTGACGATCTTCATCGGCCTGCCGGTCGGGCGGCTCACGGGCGCGGGCGCGTCGCTGCGGGCATTCCTGAGCGCGATCGCGGTCGGGATCCTGCTGTTCCTCTTTCTGTTCCTCTTCTGGGTGGTCAGCGCAGCCGTCGAGAGCATCGAGGGCGCGCTCCTCGGGGCGGTCAGCGGCACCGGCTCCTGGAGCGACTTCGCCCTCCTCGCCGCGACCGGCGCCCTCGGCCTCGCGGCGTCGCTGCTCGGGCTGGTCGCCTACAAGCGCTGGCTCGCCATGCGCGGCGCGCGGAGCGCCGCTCCCGGCGAGGCCCCGATACGGCAGGAGCGGTAGGTCGGGGTCGATGGGTTGTGTCAACCCAGAACTACACCTTCGCGCAACCACCATCGAGGGTGGCGCCATGATGGCGCCGCCCTCACGCTGCTCCCGCCGCCCAGCTCAACGTCTACGCAGATGCCATTCGATGCGACCGGCAAACGGCGAGGCGATCCCGGTCGGGTAGTCGGCTAGCGCGTCGCGTCTTGAAGGGACTTCGTGGCCAGCGCCACCAGCCACCCCCATCCCAGAGCGATCGTAAGTCGCTGGATCAGGCCGGCCCGCCTGCCCAGCGAGTCGTGGGCGTCGCGTTCGAGGGCTTGCCCGAAGAGGAGGATGCCGGCCGGGATCGCAGCGCCCGTGGCGGCTGAGGCCGCGGCCCAGCGCCGTTCACCACGGGACGCGAACCACCGGGCATACACCCAGGCGGCCGCACTGAGCGCCGCGAACACCTGCAGCGAGAACACGCCGTGAAGTGCTCCCTCGAGCCCGGTCGGGCTCCGGGACGTTGGATCGGATCGGCCGTAGCCCACCGGGTAGGTCACGAACACGCCTGCGCCGACCAGTCCGATCGCGTAGAGGGCGACGAGCCGGGGACCCCACCGGGAACGGGCGCGCCCTTCGCGCGATGGCCGCGCGAGCCCCTGCGCGCAAGCGAGCATGAGCAGTCCGGTCCCGATGAAGTTGGCCTGCTGCACCCAGCCTCGGGAGCCCAGCGCAAGCGAGCTGACGGGCTCGCGCATCGGGTCGTATCCGTCGCGCCGTGCCCCCTCGACGAGGAACACTACCACGAAGAGCGGGGCACCAGCGGCGCCGCAGGCGAGCGCGAACCACGTTCCGTCGGCGCGACGAGTGCGCATCGAGCGGATTGTGCCTCCGGTGGACCGCAGGCGTTCCGCCAGCTCTGCGCGCGGCGGGCGCCCGACCTCACAGCCCGCCGCTCCCCGGAACCCGTCGTGGCTCCCCCTGTGACGCAGTGGTGAACCTTCTACCTGTCGCTGCTGCCGTATCGGGCGAGGCCTCGGGTACCGTCCTCGCACCAGCGGGTGGTCGCCTGGGCCGTCGAGCCCATCACCGGCGAGACCGACGGTGGCCCCGACTGGACGTGAATGCGACGGCGCAGAACCCCGACGACGCGACCACCAACGCCTCGTGCAGCGCGGTCTCGCGGTCCGGCTCGCGACCGGGCCGGCCCTCGGCCGGTGGCCGCTCCCGTGTCGGCCACCTGCGCCTGTTACACCAAGTGTGGTGGCTCTACCGATAAGCGCCCGGTGAGTCCGGACCATCCCGGCTCCGCGCCCCGCCCACGCGATCCCGGCGCACGCGGGGGGCGTCTTCGCCGGCCAGCCGGAGTGGGGGTCGTCCGGGGCCGTTGACTTCGGTCAACGGAAGACGGGAACGGCCCCTAGCGTTCGACGTCGGCAGCGGCCATCATCCGCGCCACAGGGAAGGAGGCGGGACCCCCTCGGGGGTGGGTCCACCGGCACGGCGTCCCAGCACGGTCGCCTGCCTCGTGCCGGATGCCAGTGGCGAGACCGACCGTTCCCGCGTCGGCGTCGCGATGGCGCCAGGGAGGTCTCGCGTGTACGGCATAGTTCCCCGGCGACTCGCGACATGGTTGCTCGCGGCCGGCTTCGTGCTGGCCATGGGCGCGGCACCCGCATCCGCGGCCACGCCGAGCGGCGAGCGGATGCACGGCCAGAGCTCGATCGAGCCTGTCTATGACGACATGACCGGCGCCGTTGCCTTCGTCTCGACTCCGATCCACGTCACCGATCCGGTCCATACGAACCCCCACGCCTGGGCGCCCTTCTATCTGCCGGTCTACCCGACCGGCTCGACGGTCGGCACCCTCGACTGTATGGGCATTCCCGGCAACTGCCCGGATCACGACGGCTTCGTGGCCGGCGTCGCGGTGTTGGCCATGCCTTCGGTTTACGGTGATGGCGTCATCGGCCACGACCACCTGATGGCGAGTCCCGGCAGCGGCGGCGACTTCAACATCGCCTGGCAGCCTGTGCTCGTCCTCTTCACCAGCAAGGCGGCCGCGAACGAGCACATCACGACGCTTGCGCAGCTCAACGCCGCGGTCGGCCGTGGCGCCGCGATCGAGGTCTGGACGGGCGTCAACGGGGCGCCCAACCTAACGTTCCACTGCTCGGTGGTGCCCGCGGTCGCCTACTGGAACGGAGCCCCTGTCTGATAAGGCCACCCGCGAATGCCTGAGGGCCGCGTCCCCGGACGCGGCCCTCGCGACCTTGTCGGGCCGTGGCGCCCCCCGGATCGTGACCGTGGCCGCCGGGCTCCTGGCCGTGGCGCTTCTCGGTGCCGGGCGCGTCGCTGGCACGCGTCTCCCCGCCCTATACCTACCTACTCCTGCAGGTAGGTCTGGCGGCATTTCGACACCGTTGTGGACGCTCCCTACTGAGTTGCCGCAGCCGGTCGGCCCACTCACTTGGGTAGCATCGCCCGGGCCATCCGGCCCTGCCAGGTGACCCTGGACGGATCGCTCAGGCTCCCCTGACCCTAGGAACGGCGACCGCGCAGGGCACCATCGGTCGCTACGTCATCGGGGTCCTGGAGCGTCCCCCGCGGGCTCCAAGCGCGAAGGTCCGGATCGTCACCCTGTCCCCCCTCAGGGTTCGACTCCGGGCCTTCGCCGCGTCGGCTAGCTGCTCGGGCCTGTCTGACCTTCGACGACGCTCGCTCGGAGCGCGTCCTCGATCCACTCGCGAGGCGGCACGCCGCGAAGACCGGCGGGTGTCCAGAAGACACGACACCGCGGCGTGTAGTCCCCGGGGTCCACGTAGTGCGGGTCGATATCGCGCCCGTCGATGCGGATGGTCGGCGATCCCGGGAACCGATGGGCCGCCGCGACGGCGGCATCGGTCGCGTCGACCTCCTCCACCGGCCTTCCGGGTGCCAGCTGCGCCACGACCTCATCGAGCAGGGCGCGCGCGACTTTGTGGTTCGGGCAGTCCGCGAACCAGAGGAACTCGATCTTGGTCACCTGGCCATCATCGCACGGGAGCCTCCCCGCTCGGCCGGCCGTGTGCCCTCGAACGTTCGTTGCCGGCCCCGGACGGCCACGGAGCGCCGACCCGGCTCCCCCTCGTCCCCGACGCGATCACCTTCGCTGGTCGCGACGCCCGTCCCCGAGGACCCCGACGGAGCAGAGGTCAGGGCAGCGCGCCGGCTCGCCCCTCCGAGGGCCATGCCTGTCCTCGCGGCCGCTCACGAGTGCCGTGCGCGCCGAAGACCGAACGATTCGGGCCTCTCTTTCGTCCATCATGGCGACACCGGACAGGGAGCCCGAGCCGAGGGAAGAGGATGCTCGACGAGGCGGTACCGTCTCTCACCGCCGATGACGCTATCCGTCGGCTGCTTCTCGCCCGGATCGATGATGCCTATCGCCTCGCGACGTTCATCCTTGGCGACCGCCTCGCCGCCGAGGATGCCGTGCAGGAGGCCGCCCTGCTCGCCTGGGACCGCCGACGGAGCCTGCGCGACAGCCAGACCGCCGACGGCTGGTTCACCCGGATCCTCGTCAACGTCTGTCGCGACGAGCTCCGCCGCCGCGCCCGCCGACCGCGAATCAGCGAACTCGATCCGGCTGCCGGAACGGGCTCCGGCCCACAGACCGCGGACGCTGACCTCCCAGGCGCGCTGGCTCGCCTGACAGCCGACGAGCAGGTCCTCCTGGCGCTGCGCTACGGGCGCGATCTCAGCGTACCCGAGATCGCCCGGCGCCTCCGACTCCCCGATGGGACGGTGAAGTCGCGTCTCCACTCCACGCTCCAGCACCTACGGGCAGCGCTCGACGCCGAGCGCCGTGCCGAGGAGGCCGTCCAATGAACGACGAGGAACTCGAGCAGCGCCTGCGCACCCATTACCGCTCGGTCGACCCGGGCCTCGCTCCGGAGGGCCTCGGCAGCAGGATCTCCGACGCGATCGAGCGCCGACCGGGCCGGCCGGCGGTGACGCTTCGCGTCGGCCCGGCCCTCGCCGTCGCCCTCGCGGCGACGCTGATCGTGGCCGTCGGGCTTGCCTTCGGCCTCGGCGGGCACGGGCCGACCGTCCAGCCGCTGGCCTCGCCGAGCGGTTCGGCGTCGCCTGTCCCGAGCGCAACGCCCACGCCCGCGGCGGCTTCGGTGGAGCCGACCACGTTGCCACCCATCGATGCCGCCGGGCTCATCGACGCGCGGCATGGCTGGATCGTCGCAGGCACCCGACTCCTCGTCACCGCGGACGGCGGGTCGAGCTGGCGCGACGTGACGCCGCCCGCCAACGCCGACTCCTTCCTCGGGGCCGAGTTTCTCGACCCCCTGCACGGCTGGGTGGCGATCAACGAGGCCTTCACAGGCCCGAGCGACGCCTCCTACGGCCGGGTGGATATCTGGCGCACGACCGACGGCGGGCAGAGCTGGGCGAAGACGCAGCTCCCGAAGGCGCGCTTCGCGGTCTTCGGCGACGTCATGCCCGGGGTGCAGTTCGACTTCCTCGATGCCACCCACGGCTTCGCGTTCCAGAGCGGGAACGAGGCGAAGGGAGCGAATGACAGCGATCTCTTCTGGACCGCCGACGGGGGGGCGAGCTGGTCGGCCGATCGCCCGACCGGCCCGGGTAACCTCGGCATCGAGGGCACCGTCGCATTCGCCACCGCCAGCGACGGCGTGATCGTCGGTGCGCTGCACGGCAACGGGGTCGTCGTCACCCACGACGGCGGGCGGACGTGGGCCGATGCCGCGTTCCCCCTGCCAGCGGGTTCCTCGGGCGCGCAGCCCTTCTTCGACCAGCCGGTCTTCTCCGATGCTCGCTCAGGGCTCATGGCGGTCGACTTCCAGAGCACGAGCGGCGCAGTGTCGAATGTGTCGCGGATCTATCGCACCACCGATGCCGGATCCTCCTGGACGATCGCGGCGACCCTCCCGGCCGGCTACTTCACGGTCTCGATCCTCGGTCCGAAGCAATGGATCGCCTTCGACCTCAGATCGGTGGTGCGGACCGTGGACGGCGGAGCGACCTGGACGAGGGCGTCGAGCAACCCGCCCAACGGCTATTCGAGCGGCCCGCAGTTCGCTGACGGAACGACGGGCTGGTGGCTCGGTGGCGACGGCGTCGGCTCGACTCTGCTCGCGACCAGCGACGGCGGCGTCAGCTGGCACGCCCTCGCGCCGGGCACCCCGGCGGCCACGCCGCGTCCCTAGCCCGGTCTTGGCCTGTCGCGCCGCTCGCTCGCGATCGCCGCGCTCGGCAGGGCGAGACGGGCACGGTCAACGGCAGCCTCTCGATCACGAGAAACGGGCTCCCTCGCGCGCTCGCTGCCCGGAGTTCCATCGAGCATCGAGCACCTGGGGTCCGAGCGGAGCCCCCCTCGCGCTCCTCGATCGGCTCCTCCACCACAGCGTCGTCGTCGTCACGTCGGGCGACTCGTGTCGGATGAAGGCCGGGCCCGACGGCGACATCACTGCGCCGCCGCCCCACGAGGAGGCCCTCCGCTTCGCGCCCGTGGACGTCTCGCAGCTCGGGGCCGCTATGCAGGTCCAGGCATGGAGGCGTCCCCACCTGCGTCCAGCCGCGCCCCCGGTCGCGGCGACGGGGCCGCGACGCACTGTTCGGGCCGGCCCGCGGGGCGGTACCCTTCGAGCATCATGACCGCCGAGACGCTCGCCTGCGCCAACTGCGGGACCGACAACCGGCCCGGCCGCCGCTTCTGCCGCTCGTGCGGTGTCGAGCTCGGGGTCGCCTGCCCCGCCTGCGGCACCGTCAACGAGCCCGGCGACCGCTTCTGCGGCTCCTGCGGCACGGCGATCGAGACGGGCGCCGTCCCCGTCGCCTCGGCCGCCACGGCCACCGGAACGGCCATCACGGCCAGCCGCAGACCCCAGGCCGGCTCCCAGCCCGCCGTTCCCGCCGCCCCCACCGAACGCCGCCTCGTCTCGGTCCTGTTCGCCGACCTCGTCGGCTCGACCGGGCTGGCCGAGGGTCGCGACCCCGAGGCCGTCCGCGAGCTCCTGTCGCGCTACTACGACGTCGCCCGGACGATCGTCGAGCGGTACGGCGGCATCGTCGAGAAGTTCATCGGCGACGCCGTCGCCGTGGTCTGGGGCGCGCGCGTCGCCCACGAGGACGACGCCGAGCGGGCGGTCCGTGCCGCCCTCGATCTCGTCGCCGCGGTGGGCGCCATCGATCTCGGCACCGGCCTGCCTCCTCTCTCGGCCCGCGCCGCCGTCCTGACCGGCGAGGTGGCCGCCGGCGTCGCCGGCACCGGCGAGGGCGTGGTCAGCGGCGACCTCATGAACAGCGCGAGCCGGCTGCAGGGCCTCGCCGAGCCGGGCACCGTCCTCGCCGGCGAGGCGACCGTCCGGGCGACCGAGTCCGCCATCGCCTACGAGCCCCGCGGCGAGGTCCAGCTCCGCGGCCGGACCGAGCCGATCGCGGCCTGGCGGGCCGTCCGCGTCGTCGCCGGCCGGGGCGGCTACGGGCGTACCGCCCGCCTCGAGGCGCCATTCGTCGGGCGCGACGACGAGCTGCGGCTGCTCAAGGAGCTGTACCACGCGACCGCCCGGGATCGCCGCGCCCGCCTCGTCTCCATCACCGGCATCGCCGGGATCGGGAAGAGCCGGCTTGCCTGGGAGTTCTGGAAGTACATCGATGGGCTGATGGAGACCGTCTACTGGCACGCGGGCCGGTCCCCCGCCTACGGGGAGGGCCTGGCATTCCGGGCGCTCGCCGAGATGGTCCGCGGCCGGGCGCGGATCGCCGATGCCGACGACACGCCCACCGCCGTGGCGAAGCTGTCCGCGACGCTCGCCGAGTGGATCCCGGACACCGAGGAGCGCGCCTGGGTCGAGGCGCGGCTGTCGGCGCTCCTCGGTGAGGGGGAGATGCCGCCCGGCGGCACCGACGAGGTGTTCGCCGCCTGGCGGACGCTCTTCGAGCGGATCGCCGACCGCGAGCCGACGATCCTGCTCTTCGAGGACCTCCACTGGGCCGACGAGGGACTCCTCGACTTCGTCGAGCGCCTGGTCGCGGCCAACCGCGCAAGGCCGATCCTCGTCATCACCCTCGCCCGCCCCGAGCTGCTCGAACGGCGGCCGACGTGGGGCGCGGGCGCCCGGAGCCTGACGACGCTCGAGCTCGGCCCGCTCGGCGCCGAGGCGATGGACCTCCTGCTGCTCGGGCTCGCGCCGGGCCTGCCGCCCCAGGCGATCCGGGCGATCCGCGACCGTGCGGAGGGGGTCCCGCTGTACGCCGTCGAGACGGTCCGGATGCTGCTCGACACGGGCCGGATCACCGAGACGGACGGCCGGTACCGGCTGGCCGGCGCGCTCGGCGCCCTCGCGATCCCGCCTTCTCTCACGTCGCTCCTCGGCGCTCGGCTCGACGCCCTCCCCGACGACGAGCGTGCGCTCCTCGGGCATGCGGCCGTGCTCGGCCAGTCGTTCACGAGTGACACCCTGAGCTCCGTCGCCGGCCTGCCCGGGGACCGCACGAGGACGCTGCTGGACCGGCTCGTGACCCGCGAGCTGCTCGTCCTCGACGAGGATCCGCGGTCGCCGGAGCGCGGCCAGTATGGCTTCATCCAGGCTCTCCTGCGGGAGGTCGCGTACGGGCGGCTATCCCGGCGGGAGCGCCTCGCGCGGCATCTGGCCGCCGCTGCCCACTTCGAGCGACAGGCCGAAGAGGACCTGCCGGCCGTCGTCGCGACGCACCTCGTCGCCGCCCATGCCGCCGCGGACGGCGCGGACGCCGCTTCCCTCGCCGCCCGTGCCCGGACCGCACTGCTCGCGGCGGCCGAGCGGGCAGGCGAGCTGCATGCCTGGAAGCGCGCCATCGCCTACCTCGACGAGGCCGCCTCGATCGCCGCCGACGAGGACGAGCGCATGGACGCGCTCGAGCGGATCGTCACGCTGTCGGACCAGAGCGGCGTCGAACTCGAGCGAGCCGAGACGCTCGCGCTCGAGGTGATCGCCTGGCGGCGCACCCGCGGCGACACGGCGGCTGCCGCATCGCACGAGCGACGTCTCGGATCGATCCTCATCTTGCACGGGCGGCCGGCCGATGCCCGGGACGTGCTCGCGGACGCCTGGTCGAATGCGCGCACGGACACCTCGCCTGAGACGGTCCGGCTCGGAGCCGAGCTCGCTCGCTCGCAGCTGATGACAGGGGACTGGGCCTCCGCCATGGCGACCATCGAGGAGATCCTCCCGAGCGCCGAGCGCATCGAGGCCAAGGAGACGATCGCCGAGCTGCTCGCCAGCAAGATGTGGGCGCTGGCGGTGACCGGCCGGCCGGCCGAAGCGTTCGTCGTCGCCCGCGGGAACCTCCGCCTCGCGGACGAGGCTCACGCCCTGAACGCGTGGCTGCGGACGTCGATGAACCTCTCGAGCTTCCTCGCCCGCGTCGATCCGCGCGAGGCGTTCGTCGTCGCGCGCGATGCGCTCGAGCGAGCCCGCCGGCTCGGATACGAGGAGTGGGCGATCAGCCTCGCCGCGAACGCCGCGGACGCCGCGATATGGACAGGGGACTGGTGGTTCGTGGAGGAGACCGTCCGGGCCAACGTCCCGGAGGAGACGCATGCGCTCTTCGGGGGGCCGCTCCTGGATCTCCTCGCCACCGCGCAGGCCTGTCGAGGGCAGTACGCCGAGGCGGAGGCGACGCTCGCGCGCGCCGAGGCCGTGGCCCGCAACAGCCAGGACCCGCAGGTCCGGGCCAACGCCCAGCTCGCCCTGGCCTGGCTGGCCCTAGCGCGGATCGACCTCGGGGCCATGAAGGCGGTCGCGGCCCAACGGACCGGAAGCTGGGTCTACGACGAGTTCTGGTTCATCGCGGCCAGGGCCGGCCTCTGGGCGGGCGACGTCGCGTGGGCCGACAGCTCGCTCGACCGCGCCGTCGCGGAGGGGGAACGACCGATCGGCTTCCTCGTCGGCGACGCGCAGGCGCTCCGTGCTCTCGCCGACCTCCTCGCAGGACGCGCCGGTCCGGAGGCGGCGGCGGCCGCGCTCGAGCGGGCCGCGGACGTGGCGCGCGCAGCCGGGGCGCTCCTGCTCGTCGCGATCAACCGGCTCGACCGGGCCGTCTTCCTGCCTCGCGTGGCGGGCGCTGCCGAGGCGGCGGCCGAGGCCAGGTCCATCCTCGAACACCTCGGCGCGAGGCCATTGCTCGATCGCCTCGACGCCGCGGGGTGGACGCGCGACCGGACGCCCTCCGCCGAACCGGGGACCGGTGCGCCGCTGCCCGAGGCCGGGACCACGGCACGCTCCGTGGCCGAGCCCGCATCCCAGGCTGAAGCGGATGTCGCCTCGGAGGCGTCTCCCGCCTGATCGTCGGCCGGCGGGTGCCCGGACCGGGCCGGGTCGAGAGGGCAGGAAGGTGGCCCGTGCGTCGGCGGATGCACAGCGTCTCGTACCGGTCAGTGACGGACCCGTCAAGAAGCGAGAAGATGGGCACGACGACCGGGAAAGCGAGGATCGGCAGGGGTGGCGCGAGGCACGGACATGACCGTCATCGACTGGTTGCTCGACTCCGATCCCTCGATCCGCTGGCAGGTGATGCGCGACCTGACTCACGAGCCGGCGGACGTCATTGCCACCGAGCGGTCAAGGATCGCGACCGAGGGCTGGGGCGCCCGGCTTCTCGAGCTCCAGGCGCCGGACGGCCGGTGGGGCGGCAAGCCATGGTCGCCCGACTGGACCGACACGTTTCACGCCCTCGAGCTCCTGCGGCGGCTGGGGCTCGATCCCGCGAGCGAGCAGGCCCGACGGGCGGTCCGTCTCGTTCGAGAGCGTGTCACCTGGAGGGGCGGCGCACCTGGGGAGACGCCATGGGCCGACAACCGGTTCTTCGAGGGCGAGGTCGAGCCGTGCATCAACGGCAACGTCGTCGCGACCGGCTCGTACTTCGGCCAGGATGTCCGGGGGCTCGTCGGCCGGCTCCTCCGTGAGCAGCTCCCTGACGGCGGCTGGAACTGCGAGGTCGAGAACGGCGCGACGGTGTCGTCGTTCGGGACGACGATCAACGTCCTCGAGGGCCTCCTCGAGCACGAACGGGCGACCGGCGGCTCGGCCCGGGTCCGCGCGGCACGCCGCCGCGGCGAGGAGTACCTGCTCCAGCGCCGGCTGTTCCGTCGGAAGACGACCGGCGAGGTGATCGACCCCACCTGGCTCCAGTTCTCGTTCCCGACCTGGTACTTCTACGACGTCCTGCGCGGGCTTGACTATCTGCGCAGCGCCGAGGTCGAGCCCGAGGAGCGCGTCGCCGAGGCGATCGGAGTCGTCGAGGGCAATCGGGATCCCGACGGCCGGTGGCCGCTCCAGAACGTCCACGAGGGCGAGGCTCACTTCCAGATGGAGGATGGCGAGGGCAAGCCGAGCCGGTGGAACACGCTCCGCGCGATGCGCGTGCTCCACTGGTTCGCGCAGGGCGGGGCAAGCGGGACGATCGCCGACGCAGTGGACGACTCAATCGGTTGGTGAGCCCTCCGAGCGCTTCCGACCGGCCTTGGGCCGGAGTCTTCTGGCCCGCAAGACCGCTGCCACCGACCCCGTCGACGCGCTCTACGGGGTCGTGACCCTTGGGCGCCCGACCGACGAGTTGGTGGCCGAGTTTGCGGGGCCCAGCCAGGCCGTGATCACGGCCGTCGACTCAAACGTCCTGCTGGATGTCTTCGGTGCCGACGCCACCTATGGGCCGGCCTCGCGCGATGCGCTGCGTCGCTGCCGGCGGGAAGGCGCCCTCGTCACGTGCCCTGTCGCGTGGGCGGAGGTGAGCGCCGCGTTCCCCGAGCCTGCCGCAGCAGCGGATGCCATGGCGAGACTGGGCATTCGCTTCGACGCGCTGGACCCGGTCGCGGCACAGTTGGCCGGTGCAGCGTGGCGCGCCTATCGGGGCCGAGGAGGGCCGCGCGATCGCGTGATCGCCGACTTCCTGGTGGCTGCTCACGCACAGACGCATGCCGAGCGGCTGCTGACCCGCGACCGGGGATTCTATCGGTCGGCGTTCGCCGACCTCGTGATCCTCGATCCGACGTCCGGCCAGGCCCCGGCTGGAGCCGCGAATCCGGCCGGGGGCGCCACTCCCTGACGAGGAGATCCTCGCAGACTACGGCGGTGCGGTGTCACCATGACGCGGACGGCGGCACGATCGGCGCGTCGCTCGTGCGCCGTCCTACCAGGAGTCGCCGTCGGCGAGCTGGCGGTGCCGCGGCTCGGCGGCGCGGGCCATGTGGTCGAGGACGTCGCCCAGCCGGGCCGTCGCCAGGGCCGTGACGCTGTCCCCGGCGCCGTAGTAGAGCGACAGCAGGTCGCTCTCCGCGTCGTGGACCCAACCGGTCGGAAAGACCACCTTGTTCACGTCGCCGGCGCGCTCGTACGGCGCCGTCGGGCCCAGGATCCACTCGTCGGTCCGGCGGAGGACGACCCGCGGATCCTCGATATCGAGGAGCGCGAGGCCGACGCGGTAGATCGGGCCGGCCGCAGTCGTATGCACGCCGTGATAGCAGAGCAACCACCCGTCCGCCGTCTCGAGCGGGGGCGGCCCCAGGCCGATCTTGCCGGCATCCCACCAGGGCCCATCCCGCGCCTCGAGCAGGAGACTGTGGTCGCCCCAATGCCGAAGGTCGGGTGAGAACGAGATCCACATGTGGGCGCCGCCGCGCAGCGGCGAGGGCCGATGGATCATCGCCCAGCGGCCGTCGAACCGGCGCGGGAAGAGCGCGGCATCCTTGTCTTCCGGCGGCATGATCGGGCCGAGCCTTCGAGCCTCGGTGAAGTCGGCGCTCATCGCGAGCGACACGAGCGGGCCCCGCCGGCTGTAGGCCGTGTAGGCGATCGCCCACTCCTCTCGCTCCGGAAGCCAGGTCAGGCGCGGGTCCTCGCAACCCCAAACCTCCTCCGGATGGCGGTCCGGCGCCGGCGCGAGCAGCGGAGCTGCATCGAACCGCCAGCCCGAGACGCCATCGAAGCTTCGGGCGACCTGCAGGTGCGAGATGCCGCGGAGATCCTCCACTCGCAGCAGCAGCACCGTGTCGTGCCCCACCCGGCCGGCGCCGGGGTTGAAGACCGAGTTGGCCCGGTAGGGCAGCTGTGACGCCGAGATGATGGGATTGGCCGAGGAGCGGACGAAGAGCTCGTCCACGTCCTGGGCTGTCATCGTCGGCTCCCCGCCATGGCCGTCACCCGGCCGGCTACCGGCGTCTGCCGCCCGGCACCACTCGTCGCGCGCCGGATCTCGCGGACGTGTTCAAGCGCGGTGAGCCACATGAGCGTGGATTCCGCGCCCTGGTTGAGGTTCACGCCGCGGGGCGTCAGCCCGTCGTGACAGCCACCCGTTGCCGTCTCCGCGATCTGCACGCCGACCTCGTTGTCGCCGAGGAACCAGCCATAGGCAGTCTCGATGGCCGTGAGGTACCGGGTTTCGCCCGTCTGCTCGAACGCGACTTCGGCGGCCAGGATCATCGACGTCGCCTCGATCGGCTGCTGGTCGAACCGGCTGCGGACACCGCCCCGCTGCCACCAGGCGCCGTTCCCGATGGGCGAGAACGAGCCGTCGGCCGCGGTCTGGACGCGAATGAGCCAGTCGAGGACCCACAGGCCGGTCCGTCGAAGACCGGGGTCGTCGAGCCACCGGCCCGCCTGGAGCAATGCCCGTGCCGGGAGGGCGTTCTCGTACGTGAGCACCGCTTCGGGCCACGGCCATTCGGCGTCTCGTTCGAGGTCGGCGAAGGCCGCCCGGAGCCGCGACGCCAGGTGCGCCAGCGTGTGGCGCGCCTCGCGGCGGAGAACGTGGTCCAGCGCGGTGGTCTCGAGAGCCGTCCCGCAGGCGATGAGCGCGGACGAGGCCGCTCGCAGCGCGTGGAGGTCCCGGGCGGCGGGGAGGGCCGCGGCGAACATCCGCCGCGCCTGGTCGACGAGCGCCTCGTCGCCGACCGATCGGAGCGCGATCGCGAGCGCGAGCAGCGCCCGTCCCTGGCTGTCGTCGGATGCGGGACCCTCGACCCAGGAGCCGTCGCGCTCCCGGAAGTTGCGAAACCGCCCGCTCGTCGGGTCGAACGCCTCGCGAAGGAACCGCAGCGAGCGCCAGGCGCTCTCGCGCACCGCATCCCAGCCGAGCTCGCGCCCGTGGACCAGGTCGACGACGAGCGCTCGGGCGACATCGTCGGTGCAGTACCCGAGGGCCTCGTTCGCGACCGTCCCCGTCGCGTGCTGCCAGATCCCGAAGGGCCCGCTGAGGGCGTCGAGATGATCCCGGTTGACCGGGTGGAGCGAACGCTCAGCCACCGACAGCCGCGAGTCCTGCGATCGGCACGACGGACGGCATGGCCCGGAGCGCCGCACGGGCGAAGACCCGACGGTACTCCTCGCCCACGGCCGACCAGACCATGTCGCGGCTGTAGGCGTAGGCTCGCCGGCCGAGCGACGCACGCAGCTCGCGATCCTGCAGCAGCTCGACGAAGGCGGCCGCGAGCGTGTCGGTGGAACCGCCCGGAACCAGGACGCCGCGGCCGTGGGCGAGCCGCTCCCGGGCGTACGCGTAGGGCGTCGAGACGATGGCCTTGCCGGCGCCCATCGCGTAGGAGAGCGTGCCAGAGACGATCTGATCGAGGTTCGGATACGGCGTCACGAAGACGTCGGCGGCTTCCAGCCATGTCCCGAGCTCCACGCGCCCGACGAAGCGGTCGACGAATCGGACGTGGCCGGTGACGCCGAGTTCCGCCACCTCGGCCTCGAGCTTGCGGCGGTAGGCCTCCCCCTCGTGCAGAAGCAGGGACGGGTGCGTCGCGCCGAGGATGACGTACAGCGCCGAGGGAACCGCCGCAGCCACGGCCGGCATCGCCGCGATGGCGGACTCGTAGCCCTTCCCCGGGCCGAGCAGCCCGAAGCTCAGGACGACGGAGCGGCCTTCCAGCCCGAGGCGCGGCTTGACCGTCTCGGGATCGACGAGTGGCAGGTGGGGGACGCCGTGGGCGACGATCTCCACGCGCGTCGGGTCGACGCCGTACGCATGCGCCAGCAGCGAGGCTGCCGCCTCGGACATGACGACGGTCGTCGCCGCCATCCCGATGAGTTCGATCAGGATCCGCCGTTGCGGGGGCGTGGGGTTCCGCAGCACGGTGTGGAGCGTCACGACCGCCGGTATCTGGAGTGCCCGGACGAAGTCGAGCACGTACGCGCCGTCCTCACCGCCCCAGATGCCGTACTCGTGCTGGATCGAGACGACGTCGACGCTGGACGAATTGAGCGATCCGGCGACGACGAGGTAGTCGGAACGCACGTCGCGCCGGATGCGATGGCGGACCTCGGCCGGATACGGGCCGGCCGCTTCGGGCGGATGGAGAGCGACGATCTGCCGACTGCCCACGGTCGTCGCGAGGTCGTATGTGAAGGTCGCGATGCCGCATCGATGCGGCACGTAGGTGGAAACGAAGGCGGATCTCAGGATCGCGTAGCTCCTGTCGTGACGGACCCCCCATCGGGGAGGCGGCCGCTGCACCGCGGCGCCCGCCTGGTCGCCGAACGTCTCCGGCCGACGGGCTCGCTCGTTGACGCGCGTTCCGGCCGGACCCGGATGGGCGCCGGCCGGAACGCCGCGGATCTACGCCGCGCTGACCTGGGTCGCGCGCGGGCCCTTCGGATTCGGCTCGATCTCGAACGAGACGCGCTCGCCGCCGGCGAGACGGTCGAAGTCGAGGGGAGCCTGGAGGCCTCCGCGGTGGAAGAAGTATTCCTTCCCGTCCTCGGCGGCAATGAAGCCGAAGCCGCGCTCGGCCACGATCTTCTTGATGGTGCCTGTGGTCATGAATGACCCTCTCTCTTCCCGAACCAGACAGCAGACGCACGGTCCGTTCGAGAAGGCGGATCGACCACGCGGAGCATCGCCACAAGGGGCAGCAACACACTCACGGTACTCGCAACCCGGCGATTCCACAAATGCACGAGGCGGAACGGGGCCTGGCGGACGGGTTCGCCGCGTCCTCACGGGTGAACTTCGGCCGAATCGGAGCGCCGTGTCACCGCCGAGGCCGGCGGTCCGGCTGCGCCTGGCGTGTTGGGGCTGGCTCCCGGTCGTGAACTCCAGGCGCTGACCGGCCTGCCGAGGCGGCCCCTACACTGGCCGGATGATCCGAGAT
>JAJYJR010000346.1 GCA_021789355.1 Chloroflexota bacterium
GCATACCGCCGTCGTGCTGGCGGTGCTGGCGCTGTTCTTCGGCTTGGACATGTCGCGCGCGAATGTCGGGACCGCGGCGGCCTTCATGGTGCTGGGGTCGTTCTCGTTCGTGGGGATCGGCATCATGGCCGCGGTGCTGCCGCTCCTCTTCGTGGAGCGCGGCTCGCAGATGACGTTCGTGTTGCAGTCGCTGCTGCTGCTGGTCAGTGGGGTATATGCCCCGGAATCGGTGAGATCTGGTCTGCTCCGTTACATCAGCCCGTTCAGTCCCGCCACGCATGTGCTCGACGCGGTGCGGGCCGGCCTGATCGACGGCACTCCGGTCACCGCGCTGCTCGATCACGCCGTGATCCTCGTCGCGATGGGGATCGTCCTCATCCCCATTGGGATGTGCGTGTTCGCGCGCGCGGAGCGGTACGCGAAGCGGACCGGGCGCCTGAAGCGGGTCGGGTAGTCTGGGCGTCTCGCCGGAGTGAATCAGGAGCTGACGATGGGTGGTTCCGTCGCCGAGGAAGCGCCGGCCGAGCTGCGCTCCTTCGAGCTCGTGTTCGAGGCCGTCTCGTGCGACAGGTGCGGGGAGACGGTTCCCGTCGCTCTCGGGTGTTCATGCGGGGCGCGGCCGCCTCGCGCCGACGAGAACGTCGCCCGCAGGATCGCGGCGGTGGCCGACATCCGTCCGGTGCTCGACGCTCCGGCCCCGCCATCGGACCCGATCGAGCTCGGTGAGCTCACCGGCGCGTTGAGCCCGTGGATCGCCAACCTCTTCGATGGTCTGAACCGGCTGGGGAGCCCGGCGGCCGATGCGTCCGGCCTGCTAGCCGCCGTTACGAGACTGGTCGACCTACGCGCCCGTGCCCTTGCTGTGCCACGCAAGCGCCCGTGGCTCGCCCTCTGGGATCCGATGACCGCCCTGCTCGCGGCGCTGACCAGGCTGGCGGCGACCGAGATCGACGCCGCGACCGCGCCTGACCCTGACGCCGCCAAGGCGTTGGAGACGATCGGCCAGGCCCACCTCGACGAGGCCGCGAAGCAGATCGGGTTGGTCAACGTCCGGCTGGAGTGGTGGGGGATCGAGCACACCATCCGACTCCCCGATTACGTGATCGCCGCGGCGTCCATCGCCTACGACGTGACAGGCGCCCAGGACATCGTCGATCTCGACCGCCGAGGTATGCCCCTGTACGAACGGATCACGGGTCAGGCCGCCGGGCCGACGGGCATCGGCGTCGGGCTCCTGATCGACCTGGGCCTCGCTGACCGGGCGTTCGATGACACTCGTCTCTACCGCGTTGCGCGGCTCGTGTACGCACGCCTCGATCGGAACCGCGCGGCGTTCGCCGCGCTCCTCGACGACGCTGGCTGGCGCGCAGATCTCCTGCACGCCCGACGCTTGTTCTACGAGTCGCAGCTCGAGGCCGAGACGCTCCTGCGCGCGCTCGCAGGCGATCGGCGCATGGAGGCGTCCGCGGTGCTCCATCTCGGGGCGGAGATGACTGAGCGCGTATCGGGCACGCTGCTCGGCCTCATCCTGGCCCCTGAGTCTCCACCGCCGTTGAAGCGCACATCGGAGTACGACGCGGTCCACAGGGCAGCGATAGCTGGCGGGCTGGGCGACGCGATGGAAGGCCTCGACGACCGGGTTCGCAACGCCGCAGCGCACCAAGACTTCGACGTCGGGTCCGACTTCGTCGTCCTCGGCCGCCATCGGGCGAAGCCAGAGAAGGTCAGCGACGCAGACCTCGTCGACACCGTGCTGGCGTCGCTCGAGTCGTGTGCGGCGCTGTTCGCCGCGATCGACTGCATCGCCACGGAGGAGGGTCGGCCTGTTGCGGCCGACCGGCTCGAAGACGTCCCGACTAGTGCCTTGCTCGGCATTCTCCTCGCCGCGTCGGGCGTCCACCCCGGGCGCATCGACCTCAGACCCGATCGGATCGAGGTGTCCGGTACCGCTCACGGAACCCTCGGCATCAACCCGCTGAGTGTGACCGCGATCATCACGCCACACCTACCCCCGGGCGCGCGCCGGCTGGTGTTCCGGCTCAAGCGCCGCGGGGGAACGGTGGTTGCCGACGTGATCGTGGACCCGCTACGCCGGTTCCAGACGAGCGAGGGCCTGGCCAAGGATGTCGCGTTCGTGGAGTTCCTCGGGCGTGCCACGGTCAACGGGCGGCCAGTCTTCTCGCGCCGCCATGTCCGGTTCACGATGGCCCGCTACGTCCACGAGCGGCTCGAGGCGCCCGCGGCGGAGGTCGAAGAGGCGAGCCGCATCTTGGCGGCCGGCGCCCGCCATCTCGACGACGCGGAGCTTGCTGCGGCCTGCGAGGCCTGGGTCATCCTGAGGCGAGCGCAGGCGGACGGTCCGCCGGCGTCAGCGCGCGCCGTCCGCAACTTCAGGCGGCTCGTGGACTACCTCGGCACTCCGCCTGGCCCCTGGAACGACGGCACGGGCTCCCAGCTCGCGATGGCCTGACTGCGCCGTGTAGTCGGTATCGGCGCGGCCCGTCCGTTTCCTTCTTACCGCATCTCCGTGCTCGCGATCGGGGCCGCCGTGTAGCTCCTTAGCCGCCGGTAACTCCGATAGGGGCCAGGCCCCGCTGCGGCAGGTACGGCTGCGGCGCACTCCCGTCCCGCGACCCCTCCGGCTCGTCGATCACGCCGGTGGTCGAGTTGCGCACAGAGCGACTGTCAGTCAGTGCGACCTGCGTCAAGCAGTGCAGTAGACCGGTCGCGGTTCCCTGTCCTCCTCGACAGAGTTCCCGCGGCATCCCATCCGGGCAGCGATGGATGGCTCCCGTCGGTCGACGGCGCGCGCCGGCATCACCCCTGGCGGTCGGGGCCGCGCGCATACTCGCGCCGTGAACGTCTCGTCCCGGCTCCCGGGGCTGGTCGTGCTCGCGCTCGTGGTGGTCGCGACAGCGCTGCTGCTTGCGGGCCTTGGCGCTGCCGTGGGGGTCGGGCTTCTCGTCGGGCTGGTCCTCGGAATCGTCGTCGTCCTCGCCGCGGTCGCACGCCAGCCCCCACGTGCCGTCTCGTTTCTTCGGACGGGGCCGAGGGGCCCGGAGCCCGACCCCGAGCTGATCATGCGGCACGGGCGGGAGCAGATGGCCGTCAGCGCGGTCGACGCAAGCGACCTCCGACAGGTGCTGCCGTTCGGGACGGCGACCGAGGTCGCCGTGTCCGGGTCGAGTTGGTCGCCCTGGAGCTACGGGCGGACGGCGGGATCGGGATCCTCGTCGCGCGCGCCAGGCCGCCGACCACGACAGGCCACTTCCTCGAGGTCGCCGTGGCTGACGATGTGGGCACGGCATACGTCGCCGCAGGCCAGGGCCCGGGCGGCGGCCCGAGCCCGGCGGTGGGCCGGATCGAGTTGCGCTTCGCTCCCGCGCCTCCGCCGGTCGCGCGCCGGCTGTCGCTCCGCATCGACGCGTTCCTCGACCCCTTCCCGGCTCCCGTCAGGCGCCTCGCGGGGCCGTGGGCATTCGAGCTGCATCTGGCGGGAGACGAGGGATGACGAGCGAAAGGGCTTGGACGTGGTCGCGGCCAGGCCCTCGTGGCGAGCGGGAACCGGCGAGTCGGATGAGGCGTGGAGTCGGCAGAGATGACCGACCAGCGTGACGAACGCCGGACTCAGGGGTTGTTCTTGCGCGCCCGCCAACGGCCGCCGCAGGTGCTTGCCGTCGTCGTCGTGGCCGTCCTCGCCGTAGGAGGCGCGCTGGCGTCGCACGCGGCCGGCATCGTCGGGCGGCCACGGACCGCTTCGCCCGCGCCCATCGCCGTCCTCGATGCAAGGCAGCTCCAGGCGGAGATCGAGCAGGAACGCTCCGGTGACCTCGAACCCCGCGACGTGATCGCGGACGTCGCCATCGACCCGGATCACCGGACACCGCCCCTCGAACGCGAGTGCGTGCCGCTCGGGCAGTGCACCGTGATCGGGACGCTCGCCGGGTTCGACTCGACGCTCGGCACGGTCACGGTCCGCGCGGAGGATCAGCGGATCCCGCCGCCGACCGACGCGGCCGCCCTGGAGGCACCGGTCGCGCTCCACCTCTCGGCGTCCGGTCCGATCGAGTTCCTGGGCCACGTAACCGTCGGACCCGCCCGTCGCGCGCTCGACGTCCCCGCGGCGCTCGCCCTGGGGAAGACGGCGGCGAACGGGGAGGTGATCGCGGCGACCGGTTGGCTCGTCGGCGTCGAGGGCTTCTCGTGCGGACCCGCTCCGATGCCGGGCCCGATCGTGCCCGCGCCGTTCTCCTGCCAGCTGCCCGAGTTCATGACCGCGACGCCGGCCCGCCCAGTGACCGGCGGTGGCAACAGCTTCGAGATGTCGGCCCCGTCGGGAGCGGTCCAGCTCCAGATGGGCGCCTACCAGGAGTGCGCACCGCAGCCATCGTTCGACGGCGTCAACGACGTGCCGCGACTCGGTACGTACCTGCTGCGCATGGTGGCCATCGACCAGTCGCACTGCGAGCACTGCCGGGGCTGGCTGGCCATCGGGCGGCTCGACGCCGCGGCCGTGCCCGCCTCGCCGGCGCCTAGCGGCGACCAGCCGCTCGTGCGCTCGACCGACGAGCTCGCGCTGGCGCTCGCGCAGGACCGGCCGGCCATCATCGGCCAGATCGTGTTCGTCGACGGCCGGATCGTCCCCGGCACCGCGAGCGGGTGCACCGGTTCCGGGTCGTGCTCGCTCGGCGTGCTCGAGGGCACGTCGGAGCAGGTCGTCGCGACGCCCTTCGTTGTCTCGCAGTTCGTCCCCGGCGACGATGCCCAGGTCCGCGGCGTGCTGGCGCTGCTCGTCCGGTCGACCGGCCTCGAGTACCTCGGCGTAGGCGGCACCCCGCTCCCGCTGTCCGAGCTCGCCGATCCGCTTGTCACGAACGGTCTGCCGGTCCAGGTGCACCCGGTCGACGCCTGGCTGGTCGGCGAGGGCGCCGTGCCGTGCGCGTCGTTTACGAACGCGCCACCGGCGGACACGCCGTTCGATACCTGCGGCGGCTCGTGGCTCACGATCTCCGCCCAGCAGCCGGTGCGGCGCAGTGGGGGCGGGTTCTCGATCGTGGTGCCGCCCGGCGCGATCCGCGTCCAGCCCGGCGCCTACCACGAGTCCGCCCCGTCACCCGCGCCCGAGCCCGACGGCATCGGGTTCGTGCCGCGCGAGGGCACGTACCTCGTGCGCCTGGTCACGTGGACGCCGCCCGGCGGCACGGCGGAGACGGGCTGGCAGGTGGTTGCGCGGCTCGCGCCGCAGTCGCCCGCACGCTGATCCCTTTGACCCTCGCGATCGCGCTGCGTGGGGCCGCGGCCCGAGCACGGACGCTACTGGCCCGGCGCCACCGGTCCGTCAGCGGTGTACCGGATCGCGACCGTCACTGCCGAGGCGTCCGTGACCGCCATCCCGACCACGACGGCGCCGCCGTCCCCCATCGGGGCGACGAAGCTGACGGCAGCGTGGTCCGGCACGGTCTGCGGCCATCCCTGCGGTGCCACGCCGTCCGGCCCGACGTACAAGGTGCGCCCGCTCGACTGTGCTCGGGCACCTGCCCGACGACCGCGACCACGGACGGGCCGTTCCGGCTCGAGCTCGTGCTGCCCCACCTCGACTGGCGCCGGCGCCGGACCACGACAGCCGGCGCGCACGTGGGATCTCGCCGGGTGGGTGTCCGCCCTGGGTCGCGACGAACAGGAAGCCGGGACCTTCCTGGTTGTGGACGGCGAGCGAGATCGCCGGGGCAGTGGCTGCCGTGCACGCGGCGGGCGCGCGGGCGACGGCCCACGTGCGCGACCTCGCCGGTGCGCGGGCGGCCGTTGCCGGCGGCGTGGACCTCGTCGAGCATGGCTTCCAGCTCGACGGAGCCCTCGCGCGGACGATGTCCGCGAAGGACATCTGGCTGGTGACGACCTTGACCGTGCCGCTGACCTGGCTCGGCTTCGCGCGGAAGGCGCCCGGCAGCTGGTTCGCGACGCGACCGCGAGCGCCCGGATCGCCCACGAGGCCGGCGTCCGGATCGCGGCCGGCACCGACTTCGGCGGCGGGGGTGCCCGCGCCGGCGCCCTGGCCGGAGAGGTCGAGGCGCTCGTCTCTGCGGGTCTCCAGCAGTGGGAGGCCCTCGCGGCGGCGACCTGGCGAGGCGGCGAGGTCCTGGGCGAGGCGGATGCCGGGGTCATCCGCGAGGGCGGCCCGGCCCACTTCATCCTCGTCGAGGGTGACCCGCTCAGCGACCCGGCCGCTCTGTGGCGTGTCCGCGCAGGCCCCAGGGTCCAGGCAGGCTAGAAATCCCGGCCGCCTGGCCTCTCCCCGCGCCCCTCGCCGTCAACCGGCCGAGGCCCGCTCCAGCTCGAGTACGCTCCCCGCGATCCCGATGAGGTGTGGATCGTGCGACGCGACGAGCAACGCGTGGCCCTGACCCGCCAGCGC
>JAJYJR010000347.1 GCA_021789355.1 Chloroflexota bacterium
CCAGGCCGGCGAGCAGGCCGCCTACGACGCGGGCGTGCCGGGCCTCCCGCCCGAGATCATCAAGCTGCTCGGCCGCCTCAAGTACCGCACCAGCTACGGCCAGAACGTGCTCAAGCACGCGGTCGAGACCAGCCGCCTGGCGGCCATCATCGCCGCCGAGACCGGCGCCGACATCCAGGTCGCGAAGATGGGTGGGCTGCTCCACGACATCGGCAAGGCCGTCGACCACGAGGTGGAGGGTCCGCACGCCGCCATCGGCGGCCAGATCGCGCAGCGGAACAACCTGCCACCGCGCGTGACGAACGCCATCGCGGCGCACCACCAGGAGGTGGAATACGCCTGCATCGAGGCGCCCATCGTCCAGATCGCCGACGCCATCAGCGCAAGCCGGCCCGGCGCCCGTGGCGAGTCGATGGAGGCCTACGTCAAGCGCCTCGAGGACCTGCAGGCCATCGCCGACGGCTTCCCGGGCGTCGAACGCTCGTTCGCCGTGCAGGCCGGACGCGAGGTGCGGATCCTGGTGCGCCCCGAGGAGATCGACGACCTGGCCTCGATGCGGCTGGCGCGCGACATCGTGAAGAAGATCGAGGAGTCGCTGACCTACCCGGGGCAGATCAAGGTCACCGTGATCCGCGAGACCCGCGCCGTCGAGTACGCCAAGTAGCCGCCGATGCGTCACGAGGTCGCCGAGGTCCAGGCGGCGGACCGGCTCGTCCCGGCGCCGCGGCGTCCCGCGAACGGCACCCTGCGGGTGCTGATGATCGGCGACGTGATCGGCAAGCCCGGGCGGGTCGCGGTTGAGGGGCTGCTGCCGGCGCTCCGCGACGAGCGGGGCCTTGATCTCGTGACCGCCAACGGCGAGAACGTCGCCGGCGGCATGGGCCTTACGGCGTCGACCGCTCAGGGGCTCTTCTCCGCCGGCGTCGACGTGATCACCAGCGGCAACCACATCTGGGACAAGCGCGAGATCTACGCCGAGCTGGAACGCGAGGAGCGCATCCTGCGCCCGCTCAATTACGGCCACGACGGCGTCCCGGGCCGCGGCTGGGGGATCTTCCACGCGGCCGACGGGAGCGAGGTGGCGGTCGTCAACGCCCAGGGCCGGACGTACATGCAGCCGATCGAGAACCCGTTCACCACGGTCCGGCAGCTGTTCGAGGACGGCGCAGACGAGCTGCCGCCCGTCCGCATAGTGGACTTCCACTGCGAGGTCACCAGCGAGAAGAACGCGTTCGGGCTGCACCTCGACGGCCTCGTCAGCGCCGTCTGCGGCACCCACACCCACGTCGTCACCGGCGACGAGCGGATCCTGCCGCGGGGCACCGCCTACCTGAGCGACATCGGCATGACCGGGCCCATCTACAGCGTGATCGGGTTCGAGCCCCGCACGGTCCTGCCCCGCTTCCTCAACGGGCTGCCGACCCGGTTCGAGGTCGGATCAGGGCCCGTCGTGTTCAACGCGGTCCAGATCGACGTCGACAGTGCCACCGGGCGGGCCCTCCACATCGAGCGGTTGAGCCGGCTGGTCGAGGCGTGACCGCCCGCCCGCCGGATCCGCGCCGGACGGGGCGGGCCGCGGTGGCCGCCGACCGGGCATGACGACACCCCGGCGCAACCGCGTCGACCTGCACTGCCACACGGCGCGGTCCGACGGCGTCCTGCCCCCCGCCGAGCTGCTCGACGCCATGCGGCGGTGGGGCATCGCCCTGGCGTCGATCACCGACCACGACACGCTGGACGGGTACCGCGAGCTACGAGCGGCGGGGGAGGGGACGGACCACCCGCGCCTGCTCGCCGGGGTCGAGATCAACAGCATCGCGCACGACGTGCCAGGCCTCTGGGAGGGTGAGCTGCACATCCTCGGCTACGGCATGGACCCCGACGACGCGTCGTTCGAGGCGGCGCTGGCCACCCAGCGCCGGTTGCGCGCGCTCCGTGCCGAGCTGATCGTGGAACGGCTTCGCGAGCTGGGGATGCCGGTCGACGAGCACCTGCCCGAGGCGATGGGTCCGGGCGTCAGCGCGCCCGGACGCCCCCACATCGCCCGCGCGCTGGTGGCGGCTGGTCACGCCGAGAGCGTGGACGACGCGATGAAGCGCATCCTGGCCCGCGGCGCGTCGGGGTACGTGCCGCGGCAGGGGCTCGGCCCGCGCGAGGCGATCGACGCGGTCCGCGCGGCCGGCGGAATCGCGGCGCTGGCGCACTTCCGGGAAGCGCCCGAGCGGCTCGAGGTGATCGAGCGGCTGCGCGGCTGGGGGCTCGGCGGGCTGGAGGCGTACTACGTAACGTTCGACGAGGCGACCCGGGCCGCGGTGGCCGAGGTCGCTGTCCAGCACGGCCTGCTGGCCACCGGCGGCAGCGACTACCACGGCGACACGTGGACGTACGCGCAGGCGCAGGGCCTGTGCCATGTCCCCGACCAGGCCGGCGACGCGCTGCTCGCGGCGCTCGGCGTGCCGCCGCTCCGGGTCCGGTCCGCGGGCCCGCCCGCGCCCGCTCGCTAGACTGGTGGGAATGGCAGCCCGGCAGCTCCCCGTCCTCGACCTCGTCCCCCGCTCGACCCCTGCGCCCCGCCGTCCCGCCCCCGCTCCGGCGGAGCTCGACGAGTTCGTCACCGACGACCTCGCGCTGCCACGCTTCCACGTCTGGACGCTCGGCTGCCAGATGAACCAGTCCGATTCCGAGGAGATGGCCGGCGCGCTGCTCGCCGCCGGTTGCCCGGAGGCCTCCTCCATGGAGGAGTCGGACCTGATCGTGATCAACAGCTGCGCGATCCGCGAGACCGCCGAGGCGAAGATCATCGGCCGGCAAGGTCATCTCGCGAGACTGAAGGCGGCAAACCCGGGCCTGCGGGTGGTGCTGACCGGGTGCGCGGTGCGCGTGGAGAACCGCGACCGGCTGGCCCGGCGGTACCCGGCGGTCGACATGTTCCTGCGGCCCGACGAGGAGCCGGAGCTGGTGGCACGGCTCGGCCTGGCGAGCGCCACCGCGCCGGGCCTGCTCGCGATGGTCATGGCCGGAGCGACGCTCGCCGCGCCGGCGAGGGACGGTGCGGCCGTCGCCGATGCGCTGCCCGCGCTCCGGGCAGGCGCGGTGGCCGGCGAGCGGGTGGCGCGCCGCAGCGCGATCCAGGCGTGGCTGCCCATCATCTACGGCTGCGACAAGACCTGCACGTACTGCATCGTGCCGTTCAGTCGCGGGCCGGAACGGAGCCGCGCGTTCGACGACGTGGTGGACGAGGCCCGGCGCCTCGCGGCGGCGGGGTACCGCGAGGTCACCCTGCTCGGCCAGAACGTCAACTCGTACGGTCACGACCTGCCGGCGGAGGCCCGGTTCTCCCACGTCCGCCGGGCTCGCGAGATCGGACGGCAGATCGACCTCGACGGCCGCCCGGACATCACGGAGCTGCTGCGGGCGATCGACGCGATCCGCACGGCCGACGGCGCCCCGGCCATCCCGCGCCTTCGCTTCATCACCTCGCACCCCTGGGACCTGGGGGACCGGCTCATCTCCGCCATGGCCGAGTGCCCGTCCGTGTGCGAGCACCTGCACCTCCCGGTCCAGTCCGGGTCCGACCCGGTGCTGCGTCGCATGGGCCGGCAGTACACGGTGGCCTCGTACCTCGAGCTGGTGGGCCGCCTCCGCGAGGCGGTGCCCGGGATCTGCCTCACGACCGACGTGATCGTGGGGTTCTGCGGCGAGACCGAGGAACAGTTCCGGGAGACACTGGCGCTCCTCGAGCTGGTCCGCTTCGACACCGTCTTCGCGGCCGCCTTCTCGCCCCGCCCCGGGACCCCGGCGGCACGCCTCGCCGACGACGTGCCCGCCGGCGACAAGCGGCGCCGGCTCAACGAGCTGCTGGCGCTGCAGGAGGCGATCGGCTGGGAACGGAACCGGGCCTGGGTCGGACGCACCACCGAGGTGCTCGTGGACGGCATCGACCGGCCCCGAGGCCACGATCACGACCACGGCGACGAGGAAGCCGCCATTGGGTCCGCGGCCGCGACGCACGCCGCGGACCAGGGTCTGCCCGCCGGCGAACCGCGGCGCCGGAGCGAGCCCGCACAAGGGCACGTGCGGCTCGGGGGTCGGAACCGCGAGAACAGGCTGGTGCACGTGGACGGACCCGCGCACCTGGTCGGCCGGCTCGTCCAGGTCCGGATCGACCACGCCGGCCCGTATTCGCTCACCGGAACACTCGTCTCCCCGGCGGTGTAGCCGATGCCCGCCCCGCTCCCGGCCCTCATCGTGATCGCCGGGGCGACCGCGACCGGGAAGACGCGGCTCTCGCTGCGCCTCGCGGGCGCCGTCGGCAACGTCGAGATCATCTCGGCCGACTCGCGGCAGGTCTACCGCGGCATGGACATCGGCACGGCCAAGGTCTCGCGAGCCGAACGCAAGCTGGTGCCCCACCACGGCCTGGACCTCGTCGACCCCGACGAGCCGTTCAGCGTCTCGCTCTACCAGCGGCACGCCCTCGATGCGCTCGCGTCCATCGCCGCCCACGGAAGGGTCGCGCTGCTGGTGGGCGGGACCGGGTTGTACCTGCGGGCCGTCGCCCGTGGCGTGCCGCTCACGGACGCACCCCACGACCCCGAGCTGCGGGCGCGTCTGGAGTCGGAACTGGCAGGGCGCGGAATCGCCGCGCTCGCCACACGGCTGGCGATGGAGGCCCCGACGCTCGCCGCGCGGACCGACCTGGCCAACCCCCGCCGGGTGGTGCGTGCGCTCGAGCGGGCCTCCCTCGCCGGTGACGGGTTGCCCCCCGAGCCGGAGGGATATCCGGCGCCGGTGCTGTGGCTGGGCCTGCGCGTCGAGCACGCCACCCACCGGGTATGGATCGCCAACCGTGCCGCGGGGCAGTACGCGAGCGGGCTGCTGCGCGAGGCCGGCGGCCTGGCGTCCCGGTACGACCCCGCCCTGCCGGCGCTCAGCGCCATCGGCTACCGGGAGGCGATCGAGGTCGTCCGGGGACGTCGCACCACGGCCGAGGCGCTCGCGGAGACCATCGTGCGGACGCGCGCCTACGCGCGGCGGCAGCGCACGTGGTTCCGCGCCGAGCCCGGGATCAACTGGATCGACGCGCTGCATGATCCGTTCCCGGAGGCGCTGGTCCTGGTCCGCAGGTTCCTGGACACCGTCCACGACGCCTGACCGCCGGCGGCCGACCCGTGGGCGCCGGACGCGTGCGGCGACTGCGGTAAAGTGCATGGGCATGCCAACCGACGGAGGATCATGACCCGCCTCATCGAACTCGAGCCGCCGCGAGAGCGTGCCTTTCTCGTCGCGGTGGACACCGGCGCGGATCCCGGCTGGACGGCCGAGGAGTCCGTCAACGAACTGGCCGCCCTCGCCGACACGGCCGGAGCCGAGGTCGTCGGGGCCGAGTGGCAGAGCCGTCGCCACCCTGACCCCGCCTGGTACGTCGGCAAGGGCAAGGCCCAGGAGCTGGTCCAGGCGCGCGGTGAGACCGGCTTTACGCTGCTGATCGCCGACGACGAGCTGACGCCCAACCAGCAGCGCTCGCTCGAGGAACTGCTCGGCTGCAAGGTGCTCGACCGCAGCGGCTTGATCCTCGACATCTTCGCCCAGCACGCCCGGACGCACGAGGGGCGCCTCCAGGTCGAGCTGGCCCAGCTGGAGTACCAGCTGCCACGGCTCACCCGGCTCTGGACACACCTCTCGCGGACCGGCGGCGGAATCGGCACCCGCGGTCCCGGCGAGTCACAGCTCGAGACGGACCGGCGCCTGATCCGCGAGCGCATCCGGCGCCTTCGTGACCGGGTCGAGGACGTCCGCCGGCAGCGCGAGGTCGCCTCCCGCTCGCGCGATCGGCGGCTGGTCCCGACCGTGGCGATCGCCGGGTACACCAACGCCGGAAAGTCGACCCTGCTCAACGCGCTGGTGGGCTCGGAGGCGGCCCGCGCCGAGGACCAGCTGTTCGCCACGCTCGACCCGACCAGCCGCGCCGTGAAGCTCGGCGACGGGCAGTCGGCGATCCTGACCGACACGGTGGGGTTCATCCACAAGCTGCCCCACCAGCTGGTCGACGCGTTTCGCGCGACGCTGGAGGAGGTGACGCGCGCCGACGTGCTCCTCGAAGTGGTCGACGCGTTCGACCCGCACTTCGCCGAGCATCGGGCCACGGTCCAGCTGGTGCTCGACGAGCTCGGGGCGGGGACGAAGCCGCGCCTGACCGTCTACAACAAGGCCGACCTGCTCGAGTCGGGCGCCCGCGACGGGACCAACCCCGCGCCGATGATCGGCGATGCCGTGCTGATCTCGGCGCTCACCGGGTATGGCCTCGACACGTTGAGGGCGCGGCTCTCCACGCTCCTCGCCGATCTCTGGGAGGACGTCGACGCCGTGGTGCCGTATACGGCGGGC
>JAJYJR010000348.1 GCA_021789355.1 Chloroflexota bacterium
GGCGACATGGCATTCGCCGACGGGTGCACGTCAGATTCATGAGATGCCCTCACGCGGCGGCCGCCCGGGCCGCTCGTGATCGACGTTCCCAGAAGGCGTCGAAGCGCCCGCTGAGCTGGCAGCAGCGGAGCGCGATGATGGCATCTGCACCCGCGAGGGTCCAGTGCATGCCCGCCCGCTTGAGACGGGTGCCGACCACGACCTTGCAGCCGGCCTCGACGACGCCCGAGGAGACGCACAGGCCCTGGGCGCGGAACTCCGGGTAGCGCATGCGCTGGCGGTTGGTCTCGACGTATCCCAGGCACCTGCGCGCCTCGTCGCTCGCGTCGGCGTGGACGCGCAGCTCGTCGAGCAGCTCGTCGAGCATGCCGTCGTCGAGCTGCGCATGACGCTCCCTCGCCCACTGCCGGCCCAGGTCGCTCGTCGGCCCGTAGATGGCCTTGGCCACATCGCTGAGGTGCTGCTTCGCATGGAACAGGTCGACGATCTCGACGGCTCCCGGAAACAGCTCGCCCGCGATGCCCCAGATCCACGGGGCGCCGTCGCCGAGGACCACGCAGCGGGTGGCCACGTCGAGGCCGCGCCGCCGCGCCTCGCGCTCGACCCGCCGGGCGAACACCGAGGGTGCGGCGTCGGTGTCGTGGGTGGTGGCGCTCTCGATGGCCGCCGAGCAGCTGACCGATCCCGGGTCACGGACGGGGATGCCCTTCGCGTCGCGGTCCTCCGCGGTCCACACCGTGACCAGCTTGACCTCGCGCGTCCCCGCGGTGCCGTCGGGCCGCTTCCCCGCCCGCCCGACGAGCTCCGAGGCGCGCATGGGCACGCCGGTGCCGTCCATGCCCAGGTACATCACCGGCGCCGACGGGGAGCCCTCCTCGACCACGTCCCGCTCGTCCTGCGCGATCTCGCGACCGAGCGCCTCCGCGGTCCGCTCGACCTGCTTGGCATCGACGCTGACGCCGGCCAGCGCGGCGATCAGCTCGCTGCTCTCCGCGAAGCTGACCATGGCCGCGGCGTGCCCCACCATGCGCGTGACCGCCGGTGACAGCGACGTGCCCGCGATGCCCAGCGCCCGGTCGCGCGGGCAGGTGCCGTGCCCGCAGGCGTCGCAGTGGTACCAGGCGCGCGACAGGGTCAGCTCGCCCAGCGCCGTCGTGAAGGCCCTGGCCCGCCGCCCGGCGTAGCGGGCCAGGGCGCCGCACGCGCAGGGCACGGTCGGCCCCGCGTGGTCGGACGTGTCCGCGTCCAGACACCGCTCGACCGCGCGTGCCGCCACCCACAGCGCGCGCCGGCGGGCCGCGGTCTCGATGGCCCCGAGGTCCAGGCCCCGGGCAGCTCCGGGCCCGATCAGCGCCTCGACCTCCGCGACGAGCTGCGTGTCGAAGGCCTTCCGGAGCCCCCCCTTTGGGCCCCCTCGGCCCCCAGCTCGGCGTCGGCCCATCGCTCGCAGGCCCGCCAGTACGCCTCCACCTGCTCGCGGAACCGCCGGCCCGCCGCCACCTGGGCACGCGCGAGGTCGGCCTGCTCGCCCGTCAGCAGGCGCGACCGGGTGCTGCCCGCGACCGCTCGCGTGAGGCTGACATAGGGGCCGTGGCGCCGGTCGGGGCCGCTGGCGCACGCGCAGCCGGCTCTGTTGCACCGCATGCGGCGCACCGAGACCGAGCCTCGGCGCATCGGTCGGGGCGAGGTCAGGGCGGCCAGGGCCTCGATGACGTGGGCGGGGGCTTCGCGATCGTCCGGCATGGGGTTCTCCTTTCGGCTACTAAAGCCGAAAGATACCGCATCGCCACGCTCAGCGCCAGCCCGTCCTCACAAAGTTGACGTGCACCCCTCGAGACGCTCCTCCTTGACGGCCACCAGTCCGGTCTGCCAGCGTTATGGTTGTGCCGCGGATGGGCGGCGATGACCGCCGCGCGACGGGATCCCCGCTCCATCCGGATCGCGCCCGAGGGCCACGATGGACCCTGATCGCACGCTGACGATGGCCGAGGCGCTCGACCTCCTGCCGAAGGTCGAGTTGCACTGTCACGTCGAGGGGACCATGCGCCTGGCGACACTCGTCGAGCTTGCGGCGAGCAGCGGTCACGCCCTCGGCACGGCCGAACCCAGCGAGCTCTACCGCTATGACAGCCTCGATGGGTTCCTCAGGTTGTTCTGGCTGGCCCAGTCGTGCCTCACCACGCGGGACGACTGGGCCCGCCTGGCCTATGAGTCGATCGTCGACGGCACCGCCCATGGGCTCGTCTACCGGGAGAGCTTCTTCACGCCGGCTCGTCACCTGGCCAGCGGCCAGGATCTCGAGGACATCGTCCTTGGACTGGAGGACGGCCTGGCCGCAGGGGAGGAGGAGACCGGGCTGGCGGTGATGCTCATCTGCGACATGGACCGCGCGTACGGCGGGGAGGCTGGCCTTCAGGTCGTGGAACGCCTGGTTGACCTGCGGAGACGCGGGAAGGCCGAACGGGTCATCGGCGTCGGGATGGATTCGACCGAGTTGGGCATCGACCCCGCCGAGTACGCGGGCGCCTATCGCCTCGCCCGGGCATCAGGGTTGCGCCTCACCGCGCACCAGGGCGAGAACAGCCCGCCGTCAGCGATCCGGTATGACGTCGAGGTCCTGGGCGTCGAGCGGATCGACCATGGGATCTCGGTCCTCGACGACCCGGCCGTCGTGCAGCTTCTCGTCGACCGCGGCATCCCGCTCACGGTCTGCCCGCTCTCGAACGTCAGGATCGCGAACACCGTCCAACGTCTCGAGGATCATCCGTGGCCGCGGATGGCGGCGGCTGGTCTGCATCTGACCCTCAACTCCGACGACCCCGCGTTCATCAGGTCGCATCTCGGGGAGGAGTACGCCGAGCTGGCGCGAGCCTTCGACTACGGCTTCGATGCGATGACGGCCATCGCACTGGCCGGTGTGGACGCCGCGTGGCTCGCGGGCGCCGAGAAAGCGGCGCTCCGATCGCGCATCTCGACGGCGATCCGATCGAGCTCGCCAGCTCGATCGGATCGCCCAGAGTCAGCGGGCCTGCAGGAAAGGACGCCTCGTCCGGCTGACCCACCCGGACGGGCAACGGGCCCTTCGCCTCCCGCCCGCTGATTGAGATCCCGGGAGACAGCGGACGCGCCGAGTCGGAGGCTCGCGTGGCCTCGGGGATCGACTCCCCGGGATGCGATCCGGTGGTCAGGACCCGGGCCCCTATCCACGTCCTGGGGTGTGGGCTCCCCGCCCATTCACAAGCCGAGTCCGGGCGCAGGACCTTCCGGCGGTGTCGCAGTAAGGTCGGCCAGGCCAGCGATGTCGCCGGGCTCCTCAGCCTCGTCGAGACACAGGCGCCGGACGTGGCAGTCGTCGACGTCCGGATGCCTCCGACCCATACGACCGAAGGCCTCGAGGCGGCCCGCGACATCCGTCGCCAGCACCCTGGGATCGCGATCCTGGTCCTCTCGCAGTACGTCGAGACCCGGTATGCGATCGATCTCATCCGCGACGGCCCATCGGGCGTGGGCTACCTGCTCAAGGACCGGGTCACGCGGCTGGAGGATCTGTCGGATGCGGTTCGGCGCGTCGCCGCCGGAGGTTCAGTCATCGACCCTGAGGTCGTCGGTCGGCTGCTCGGACGTCCGCGTCGTCACTCACCGCTCGACGAGCTTACCCCTCGAGAGCGAGAGATCCTGGGCCTCATGGCGGAGGGTCGGTCCAACCAGGGGATTGCCGACCAGCTCGTTCTCGAGCTGAAGACGGTCGAGGGTCACATCGGCCAGATCTTCGGCAAGCTTGGACTTGAACCGTCGACCGGGGAGCACCGACGGGTTCTGGCGGTGCTCCTGCTGCTCCGCGACGAATGAGCGCCGATGACCATTGCGCCGAGCGGGCTCACGGACGACCGATGGACCCGACAGCCCGCGATGTCGGGAGGCGAGCGGCGTGCCGGCGATGAGGTCGGTTTCGTCGCGTCAGGGCCTCTCGCCCCGACCAGATCCTCCAGTCTGCCGCGATTCGTGCTCAGGATCGGCGCGCGGAGCCTCTTCCAGTCGGCTCGATCTTGCACCGCCGGCAACTCAACGTCCCGGATCGGACCCAGAAGCCCTCTGGTCGTGATAATCGGACTGGCTGGAAGCCCCGCCATCGAGTAAACTCTGATGATGCTGACGCGCGACCAGGTCAACGCCTTGAACCCCTGGTGGATCGATCCGGCATGGCAGCCGGCCGACGACCTGCACATCGCCGCCGCCGAGGCCGCACCGTTCCGCTGGGATCCCCGCCCGTTCGACACCGATGACCTCGCCTCGGGCGCTGTGTTCACCCTCCGGGGTCTGCGTCAGAGCGGCAAGACGACCCTGGTCAAGCGCCTCATCGCCGAGCGGGTCACCGCCGGTCATGCCCGCCGAGCCTGCTTCCTCACGCTCCAGACCATCGAGACCGCTGACGAGCTCCGCGAGGCGATCGAGCTCGTGCTGCGCCTCTGGCCCGATGCGGCGGGTGACTGGCTGTTCGTCCTCGACGAGCTGACCTTCGTCCGCGATTGGGCGCGGCCGATCGTCTACCTGCGCGAACACGACCGCACGTTCCGGTCGGCCACGGTGCTGCTCACCGGGTCATCCGCGTACGACTTCGCCGCCTCGGCGGACCTCCTCCACGGCCGGCGTGGAAGATGGCATCGTCCATTGGACCGGCTGCACATGCCGATGAGCTTCCGGGACTACGTGGCCGCCCGGAACCCGGCTGCGCTGCCCGAGGCTCGGCCAGCCCTGGCGGACCTCCTCTCGCCCGATGGCCACGCGCTTGTCGAGACGGCGAGCCTGCGTACGGCCGAGCTCGACCAATACCTGACCGAGTACGTCCGCTGCGGCGGTCTGCCGGCTCCGGTGACCGACATGCTCCTCGACGGGCGCGTCGCGGACGGCACCGTGACCGAGCTCTGGCGCGGGCTCTCGGCCGACGCTCGCCGCCTCTCACGCAACGACCTCACGCTGCGCAAGCTGTTGGCGCGGACCGTTGTCGGGCTCTCGTCGATGACCGACACCGGGACGCTTGCGCACGAGCTTGACGTCAGCCGCCCCACCGCGGGCGCCTACGTCGACGTCCTCGCGGCGTCGTTCGCCCTGATCGCTCTCTTCCAGCGCGACGCCAAGCGTCAGGACGGGCCGGCCCTGCGACGGCCGCGCAAGCTCTATCTGGGCGACCCGGCGCTGGCCGCGATCCCGGGCATGCTCGGCGGACCGGCACCCTCCGAGGGGGCGCTCGTGGAGAACGCGCTCGCGATCGCGCTCCTACGGGCGGACCGGGCGGCGCTCGAGGGTTTCGCGCACCCCGATCACCTGTACTACTGGCGCAGCGCCGATGGCCGGGAGGTCGACTTCCTGGTCACGGAGCCCGCCCTCGTCGCGGTTGAGTCCAAGTACGCCGCGCACCGCACTGGCAAGGACTACGAGAGCATGACCAAGGCGTTCGGGCGGGGGATCATGGTGAGCCGGCGGGATGTGGAGCTCGACCGGGAGGTCCTCACCGTACCGGCCGGGGTGCTCCTGACGCTCCTGGGATGAAGGAGGCCTGGCGATGACCCGCACCTGGTTGTCGATCCGCGTCGATCTCGTCGAGGGTCGCGGGGTGCGCCTGTGGCCGCGGCCCGGCCGGATCTTCGCGGCGGCCCGGAGCCACACCTTCGCCGCCCTCGCCACCGCGATCGACGACGCCTTCGCGCGCTGGGACCGCGCCCACCTCCACGAGTTCCACCTCGCCGACGGCACGCGCCTTACGACGCCGTATGGCGACGAGGACGAGTTGGGCCCATCGCTCGACGACCGGCGGACGAAGCTTTCGCGCCTGCGCCCAGACGAGCAGTTCGTGTACACGTTCGACTTGGGCGATGACTGGACCCACCTGTGCACCGTCGGACCGGAGCGCATCGACCCGGGGGAGGAGCTCGGCATCGTGCCCGACGTCCCGCTCGCCTACTGGGGCTGGGGCGCGATCCCGGACCAGTACGGCCGCCGCTGGGATGGCGACGACGGCGAGCACCGGCTGCCCCGAGATCCCCGCGGCACGGACCTGCCGCCGCTCCGTCCGGGCTGGGGGCCAGCGCGGCGTACATGACGTCACGGGCGCAGAGCGGGGCGACAGGTCGGCGGAACGTCGGGGCAATGCCGTCCTGTTCGGGCCGTCGCCTCCAGCTGAGGCCGTGGTGAGCAAGCTCGGCAGCCTGCTCGATCCCGATCGCGTGCTCGCTCTCGCCGGCGAGCGCTTCCTCGAGCGTGGCGAGCGGTATGCGGCCGAAGGCCGCATACGCGCGATCGACGAGGACGACTCGGCCATCGCCGGGATCGTCGCGGGAACCCACGACTACGAGGTCCGGATCTGGGTCGAAAGCGACGACCTTG
>JAJYJR010000349.1 GCA_021789355.1 Chloroflexota bacterium
GAGGCCCTCGCCGCGCTGGAGAAGCTGCCGTGACTAACCCGAGGACGTGGGGAAGCGGGGCGGGTCATGCCGCCGGAAAGCCCGTCCTGTCCCTCGACGAGGTACTGGCGAGGCGCGCCCGCGTGCTGGAGCTGCTGGCCGCTGGCTGGTCGCTCCGCAGGGTCGGGGCCGAGCTGGGGATCAGCGCGCCCCGCGTGGCGTCCATCCGCGACCACGAGCCGCAGCGCGACCCCGTGACGGGGAAGTGGCTGCGACCGAGGACCAGCAAGGGAGAGACGACGTGACCGCAGAGCAGATCATCGAGGCCGACGTGCGCGAGGAGCGCGCGCTGGTCCCCGTCCCGCCGCAGGTGATGGGACTGGCTCGCACGCGCGAGCCGGAGGAGATCGTCGCGCTGGCGACGCGCATGGCGACCGCCCTCAAGGACATCGTGGACCGCCAGAGGCTGTTCGCCGTGATCAGCGGCAAGCGGTTCCCGACCGTCGAGGCGTGGATGACGGTGGCTCGCTTCGACAACGTGGTGGCGCGCGAGATCAGCGTGGCGCGCCAGCCGGACGGGTCGTACGAGGCGTGGGTCGAGCTGGTGCGCCTCTCCGACGACACGGTGATCGGCCGCGCGTCGGCCATCTGCGGCATGGAGGACGACCGGCCGTGGTGCAGCCGGGCCGAGTACGCGCGCCGCTCGATGGCCGTGACCCGCGCCACCAGCCGGGCGTTCCGCCAGCAGTACTCGTGGATCATGGCCCTCGCGGGGTACGAGGTCACTCCGGCCGAGGAGATGCGCGAGGGCGACGACGAGCAGCGCGGCCGTCGGGCGGCCCGGACGGAGACGCGGCACGTCTCGCTGACGGGGCACGTGGTGGTCGAGGACGGCGACTTCGCGCCGCGCCAGTACCCGCAGGGGTGGGCGATCCTGTTCCACCTCGCCGTGCAGGGGCAGGACGAGCCCGCCCGCATCATCGTCACGCGCCCGACGCAGGATGCCCTGCCGCGCTTCGACGACGGGGCGACGGTGCGGGTGGAGGGCGAGTGGCAGGCTCGCCAGAACGCCGTGGTGGCGGCGAGCGTCACGCCGGTCGAGACGGCCGGGGACATCGACGTGCTGGGAGGCTTCGACCCGGACGAGGGGAGCCGCTGATGACCGCGTGGGCCGACACGACCGCGAGCCGCTGCCGGTACGGCGACGTCGCCGAGCAGGTATGGGGCGACTGGGACGTGCGCTGGGAGGACTCCGAGGCGGACTATCAGGGCCACGCCACGATCCTCGCCGAGAAGGACGGCCGCTGGTCGTTCTACGAGTGGTGGTACGGGTCGTGCTCGGGCTGCGACGGCTGGGAGGCCGACGGCCGCTCGGACGCCGAGATCGAGCGGGAGATGCGCGACACGGCCATGTGGTTCGACGACGAGGCCGGGCTGCGCCGCTGGCTCGACATGCTGGAGGGCAACCCGCGGTCAAACGCGAGCATGGAGCGCGGCAGCGCGCTGGCGTTCGGCATCGACTTCCTCTCCGGCGGTCTCCGGGGACGCATCGACGGCGTGCGGGGAGCGCTGGGGCTACCGCCGCTCCCGGTGCCCGAGTGACGGCGCGGCAGCCCCGCCGCTACGCCGAGGGCACGACTGTCGATGCCCGCAAGTCGCAGGGCGAGATCGCGGGCATCCTCGCCCAGCACGGCGTGACCCGGCAGGGGTGGATGCACTGCTGGAGGGCGGTCACTGAGATGGCCTCCACGGACGCAGGAACCCCCCTAGGACGCGCGTTTGCCCCGGGGATGGCGTACCACACCACCCGGGGGCCGAGCGAGGCTCCTAGGCGGTCCTACGGGCGCGTGCGATGACTGAGAAGCGGCTGGAGCTGCGGCGGCTGGAGCAGACGTGCCCGGCCTGCGGGCGCTGGGAGGCGGCGGGCTCGTTCTGCTCGTGGTGCGCCCGCCCGATGGGGGCCGAGGACTGGTACGACAACAACGACGTCGCGGCGCGACGGGCGCATCGTCCGCCGGAGCGGCCGATCAACCCCGCGAGCGAGTACCTCGACTCCGAGCGCGACTGGCCGCCGGAGTGGGGCGCGTACCCCCGCCAGAAGCCACCACGCGACCCGGGGACCCGGGGTAAGGGCAGTCGGAAGCCCCGCGGTGGTGTTCCGCACCGGGAGGGCCAGCCGTGAACGGGTCCGCGACGGCGGGTGAGGTCGTCTGGCAGGTCCTGATCGTCGCTGCGATCATGACCTTCGGGGCTACCCTCGTCATCGATCCCCTGCTTCCGAAGAGGGGCAACAACGAGCCGACTGACGTGGGGTTCGCCGTGGTAGTGACGCTGCTGGGCGTCACTGGCGTGCTGAGTCTCGCGAGCTTCGTGACGTGGGCCATCGTCCACGTGAGCATCCGGTGAGGGTCGTCGCCATGTCCGACCTGCACCTCGGCTCGGGGCGCTATGGCATGCCGGAGGGCGGCGTGAACAGCCGCGTGCGAGAGGCCCGGAACTTCCTCGACTGGTTCGTCCGGCTCGTTGAGCTGGAGCACGCCGATCTCGCGGTGTGGGCGGGGGACACGTTCGACACGCGCCGGCCTGGACCCGCCGACCTACGGACCGTCGCTGAGGCGGCGTCCCGGATCGCGCGTCTCTGCCCGCTGGTGGTGGTAGGCGGAAACCACGATGGTGCGGCCGTGGTGGGAGATGCCGAGTCACACACGCTGGGCTGGCTGCAGGCGGTGCAGATGCCGGGCGTGTACGTGGCAACCGAGCCCGTCCGCTTCCCCGTCGCGACCGCCGCGGGGACGGTGCAGGTCTGCGCGCAGCCGTACCCGCACCCGCGTTCGCTCGACGGCGAGGTCGGTGGGACGGTGGGGGAGCGGCAGGCGGCGGTGAGCCGCGAGGCCGAGCGGCAGGCACACGCGTGGGCGGCCGAGGCGCAGTCCCCCGACCCGACCATCTACGTCGGGCACCTGTCGGTCGCCGGGGCATCGCTAGGGGCGGAGCGGGTCATGCGCTCAGGCTGGGACGTGACGATCCCCGTGGACGCGCTGGCGGGGTACGACCTCGCGCTGCTAGGGCACCTGCATGCGCGCCAGCGCCTCCGGGCGAACGCGTGGTACTGCGGCAGTCCGATGTGTTGGGATTGGAGCGAGGAGGGGCAGACGAAGGGCGCGCTGGTGGTCGACGTGGCGCGGGGTGAGGAGCCGCGCGTCAGGGCCGTCGACTTCCCGGCACGCCCCGTCCGCACCGTCGATCTGAGCTATCACGCGGGAGCGCCGTACAACGACCTGCCGCATCCCCCTGAGGCATGGAGCGACTCGATCCGTGGTGCGATGCTTCGCCTTCGGGTGGACGCCGACCGTCGTCCCGAGGCAGCGTGGCGGGCGAGGCTGGAGCGCGAGGCGTATGCCGCGGGCGCACACTACGTCCGCACGGACGTGACGGTGCGCGAGGCTCAGCGACAGAACGAGGGTCCGGCCGCGAGGGTCGGGCCGGAGGAGCGCCTGCGGGCATGGCTCGCCGCTCGCGGAGGGGCGGACGAGGCGCTGCTGGAGCTGGCACGAGACATCACGGGAGGTGCGCGGTGAGCGTGACGGATGCCCTGCGGTACAAGCCGAAGCCGGGAGACGAGCACATCTACGAGAAGCCGAGCGGCCGGGTGCCGCCGGAGGAGGCGGGCCCGCTGGCCCCCCTGACGATCGTGAGTCAGCCTCACCAGCACTGCTGGCAGGCGGTCGGAATCGTCGAGCTCCACGACGACCCGGTGCTCGACAGCTTGCGGGGAGTCCATCAGGCGGTGGCGCAGTCGTGCGAGTGCGGCGAGGTGCGGGCCGTGCTGCTGCGTCTGGCCCCCGAGTGATGGACTGGTGAACGCCGTGTACGACCTGACGGGCATACCGCTGAACGTTGCTGTACTGCCTGATCTCATCTGGGCAGCCGGTCTCTATGAGGGTGAGGGCTCGGTCCATGCACAGCGGACGGGCGGAGCGGCATTGAGGCTCGGGATGACCGACGAAGATACGGTGAGGCGCTTCGCTGCGATCACGGGAGCCCGCGTGTACGGTCCCCGTATCGGGGTGGGGCGAAAGCCGCTCTGGACGGCGGCTGTTTACGGCTGGAACAAGATCGAGTGTCTGTATCACTCGTTTCGGCCGTGGTTGGGGTTGCGGCGCCAGAGCCAGTTCAGAACGGCGCTCGCGAGCCGGAGGCGTCGCCCCACGTCACCATGCTGTTCCCCGGCAGGTGGGTACGGCGAGCGTAGCTATCGAGCGCATCTTCGACGAGGGGAACCAGCGTGTGCGGAGTGCCGGGCAGCCCGTCGGGAGACACGGAGGATGCGTGAAGCGCGAGGCCGGACAAAGGCACTCGATATTCCGAGCGAAGTTCGCGCCGCGATCCTCTTTGAATACCGACCGCAGTGGGGAGAGAAGCGACGCCTTGCTCGACGGTTCGGGGTAGGAGAGACGTCGATCCATCGCGTGCTGGCTGCCGCCGGTATTTGGACTGCTGCGACGGTCGACCCGGCAATCCGCGCAGCGATCCGTGATCGCTGGATTATCGAGTCCGTCAGCAAGCGCGGGCTCGCGCGTGCATATGGACTCTCGGTCAGCACCGTGATCCGTATCCTCGCGGAGACGGAATGATCGAGCACCTGACGGCCCCGCCGGGTCACCCGGTGGGATCATGCTATGAGGGATCGACGCTGACGTACCGCCAGTCGGCGGTCGCGGCATGGGCGTGGCTGCATGAGGAGGGCGATCATGGGGCTATTTGATCGGGAGCGCGGCGTGCTGTCGGAGGCCGTGCAGGAACTCCGGGCCAGCGCGTCGGACCTGCGTGCCGAGATCGCGGCGCTGACCAAGCAGCGCGACTGGACCAAGGAGGAGCGCCAGCTCCGCGAGCAGATCGAGACGCTGCGGATCGAGAAGGGGCGGATCGAGGAGGAGAACGCCCGCAAGCTCCGCGAGGTCACGCATCAGGTGGGGCTGGAGCGGCTGCGGCAGGAGGCCGAGGCCGAGCAGGCGAAGAAGGACGTCGACGCGGCCCGTCGCGAGGCCGTGCTGGAGGTGCGAGAGAAGAACCTCGCCGCCGAGCGCGACGCATTCGACAAGCAGATGGAGTTCCAGCGCGAGCGGTTCGAGCAGGAGCAGGGCTACCTGCGCGACCTGCTAGGGCAGATCCTGAAGCGCCTCCCGGACATCAGTGTCGCTATCGAGCAGGGGGATCGTCATGGGTCCTGACATGTTCGTTTCCGGCAACGCCGCGATCTCGGCAGGAGACGTCTGGTACGGAGGATCGAATACCGTCATCGGCCCATACACCGTCTGGAATGGTAGCGCTACCGTCCTGAACGGCAGCTCATCGCCCCTCGCCTACTCGCCCGACCCACTGATGAAGAAGCCCGTCGAGGCCGAGACGGACCCGCTGGTATGGCTGCGCCGCCGGGTCGATGAGATCTGTTGGCAGCCGCCGTCCCGCTGAGAGAGAGGAGCGATCAGTCATGCCGCGCAAGCACGTCGTCGAGGAGCCGGACCTGCTGCCGGACGACGCCGGGGAGGAGTGGGGAGGCGGAGAGACGGCCGCCGTGGAGCGATTGGAGCGCGAGCGCCGTGTCATCGAGCCGCCGTTCGAGCTGGGGCCGTCGTTCTTCGAGCTGCCCGCCCACATCAGGAACATCAGCCTCGGCCGCCCGGTCAGCAACGTCACTGCCACGCTGTCGGTGGCGCTCGACGTCCCGTTCGACGGCTTCACCGACCTGATGGGGGAGCACGCGCTGGCCGCGATGTTCGCGGGCTCGTTCCTCGGCAACGGCATCCGCGTGCTCGACGTGGCACTCCACGCCGACGTGGAGAACGAGGTCACCCAGCGGGTGAAGCTGTCGATGCCGCGCTATGACGACGGGAGGGACCAGCTCGCGGCGTACGTCGCGCCGCTGCTGGAGGACCCCTCGGTGATCGACCGCCTGCTGAACTACGCCGGGCCGTGGCGCCTGAACCTGCCGGTCAACATCGAGGGAGAGTTCGCGCTGTACGAGCCCCAGCAGCGGTTCGACCTGACGCGGCGGGCCGACGACTGACTGGAATCACGAAGCGGGCCGCGCCTGACGCTGCTGAGGGGGAGCGCGTCAGGCGCGGCCGAGGGGTGAGACGTGACGCTGGGGCTGGTGCCGCCGGAGCCGGTGGCCGAGGCGGTGGTAGTTGAGGTCGTAGTACGGGGCATCCCCGTCCCGCAGGGGTCCGTCCGCGCGTTCGTCAACCCCAAGACCGGTCGGGCGCAGGTCGTCTCGACGCAGCGGGGAGGGCCGCTCGGTGCATGGCGGGACCGGATCGCCACGGAGGCACAGATGCAGATGGGGGAGCGACCGCCGATTCGCGGCCCCGTAAAGCT
>JAJYJR010000350.1 GCA_021789355.1 Chloroflexota bacterium
CCGACACGAGCCATCCGGACCGCCGGTACCCATCGGGATGCCGCACGGAGGAACCGGCCCCGCCGTCACCCGCCCGGACACGGCCGGGGACCGGAGACAGGTCGTGTCCCCACACTTGGTGTCACAGGGCAGGTGGCCAGCAACGAGAACGGCCACCGCGTCATCCTCGCGTCGTTGGAGTAGGAACCGACGACACGAAAGGACACCACGATGGCCGACGAGAGGATGGGCCTGCTCGAGCTGCTGCGCAAGGCGGGATCGGACGGCGACGTCGACTTCCTGCGCGAGGGTGTGCGCGCGCTGGCCGAGGCGGTCATGGAGGCCGAGGTCAGCGAGCTCACGGGCGTGCCCAAGGGCGAGCGCGACCCGGAGCACCGCCTGACCCGCCGCAACGGATACCGCGAGCGGCGCTGGGACACGCGCGTGGGCACGATCGAGCTCGCCATCCCGCGCGTGCGCGACGGGAGCTACTTCCCCTCGCTCCTCGATCCACGCCGGCGTGCCGAGCGGGCCCTCCTCGCGGTGGTCCAGGAGGCGTATCTGGCGGGCGTCTCGACGCGCCGCGTCGACGACCTCGTGCGCGCGCTCGGGCTCGACGGCATCAGCAAGAGCGAGGTCAGCCGCATCTGCGCCGCGCTCGATGCCGAGGTCGAGGCATTCCGCAACCGGCCCCTGGCCGACGTCGCGTATCCCTATCTCTGGCTCGACGCCACGTACCTGAAGGTGCGCGAGGGGGGACGCGTGGTGTCGATGGCGGCCCTCGTGGCGACGGGCGTGGCGATGTCGGGCGAGCGGCGCGTGCTGGGACTCGAGTTGAGCGCCGGCAACGACGAGGGCTCGGCCTGGCCGCGCTTCCTGCGCGACCTCGTCGCGCGCGGCCTGCACGGCGTGCGCCTCGTCATCAGCGACGACCACGCCGGCCTCGTCAAGGCGCTCCACGAGCAGCTCCTGGGGGCGGCCTGGCAGCGCTGTCGTGTCCATCTCACGCGCAACGCCCAGGAGCTCGTGCCCCGCTCGGCGCGCAGCATGGTCGCCTCGGCCGTGCGCATGATCCTCGAGCAGCCCGACGGGCATGCCGCGCGGCGCCAGCTCGACTCGATCGTGGACGGCCTGCGCGGCCAGTTCCCGCGCGTCACGGAGCTTCTGCTCGACGCCGAGGCGGATCTCCTCGCCCACTTCGCCTTCCCCGAGCCCCACCGCCGCCAGATCCGCTCGACGAACCCGCTCGAACGCCTCAACCGCGAGATCAAGCGGCGCACCTCCGTGGTCGGGATCTTCCCCAACCGGGCGGCCGTCATCCGCCTCGTGGGCATGGTGCTCGCCGAGCAGGACGACGAGTGGCAGGACGGGCGGCGCTACTTCCGGCCCGAGACGATGGCGCTCATCGATGCCCGGCCCGATGGCGAGGAGGTGCCGGCGCTGCTGATGGCGAGCTGACGGACGGGACGCGAGGACGCGTGTGACACCACATTCAGGGACTTGACCCGGAGACACCGGGTCGACTGCGGGACTGGTCCGGCACCGTCACGAGACTAGCCTTGCCGCACAGGTGTTGCGGGCCGGGCGCAACCGGCCGGAGTCGGGCACCCGCCCGTGTGACATGCCCGCATTCGGGTGCAGACCGCGTCGCCTCGACGCACGCCCCCGGGACCGGTCTGCAACCGTCGCGGTTGCCCCCGCTATCCCCGTGCGCTCGCCCGACCCAGGCCGTTCGTCCGATCGCACACCAGTGTCTGGCCGAAGTACGGCCGGCCAGCGATCTGCTCGACCGCGTACGCTTCCAAGGCGAGCGTCCGGAGACAGCCCATCAGCCAGCTGGGCGGCAGCGGGCCACCAGGCAACGTGCTCTCGGATTGCGGCAACGGGGTCGCGAAGGTACCCCTGACCGCGGCGAGCCGTTCTGCGCCCACGCCGATTAAGTCGCGCAGCGTCTCGTGCTGGACGCTCGGTCCCAGCCACACGATGTGGAGATCCTCGTTTTCCTCGACCGCGTCGCGCAGCTCAGCTAGAACCTCTGGGTCGCGCAGCGTCGTGCCGATGACAATCAACAGGTGGGTGCCCCGGAGACAGGCCCGCAGCAAGCGGTACCCAGTCCGGAACGGTTCGACGTCGGTCGGCTTGGGCGCGAGCGTCGGGTAGAGCACCGCCGTCTCGAACACACCCGGATCACGGGGCACGCCGGGCGTCAGCTCGACGATCTCGTCTGGGCGACCCGGGATTGTTCGCCGCCCCCAGCGCACCGATCCATGGAGCTTCACCAGCACCACGCTCAGGGAGTCGGACTGTTCCGCGTACTCCTCGAAGGCTCGGCGACTCCAGCGGCGCTCGGCCGCGTCGCGGCCCCGAACGACGCCGTCGACCAACCGGATCGGCAGCGCCTCCTCGGGGAACTCCGAGGAGGCGCGCGCCCCGCTCAGCTGGTTGGCCGCCAGCTCGACCGCGATGTCGTAGTTGAGAGTGAACACCGGCAGCGTGTAGCCCAAATCAGGGACGAGACGGAACCACAAGCGGAACTCACGGAAGAGCGGCCTGTAGAGACGGCCCGCCTCCTCGGTCTCTACCGAGCTGTAGTGGTCGACGACTTTGTCCCGGATGGCGTCGATCAGCTGCCCGAGGATGCCTCCGTACCGGAGCATCGACACCCGCCGGTCGGCTCCGAGCACGTCCCTCTCGAACTTGCCATCGAACGCGAGGAGGTCCACAGCGCCCCGGCGACGCTCCAGGAGATCAAGCAGGTCCTCGATATCCCACTGGTTGTTCGCGGCCTCTTGCAGGACCCAGTCGAGGACCCCCGTCACGGCGGGATCCGCAGACAGGCGACGGTAGTCGGCCTGGCGGAAGTCGTCGAGGAACTGCGCGGTCGTGAAGCATCCCAGTGGGACCGACGCCCCCGCCCCCGTGAGCACGACGATCTTGGCGTCGCTGATCGCGCTTGGAATCCTCACGTCGCACTGCCCTCAGTCAGATGCTGCCGACATCAGGATCATGTCACGGCTGGACTTATCGCCAGGCCCCCTTGGCCCCCTTGGTCCGTATGCACCGTCCGGACGCCTGGCGCTGCCGGCGGCCGACCCGCCCCGTCGGAGGGACCGGCCGGCCCCGCTCGCGGGTGAACGCCTGGCCGGTGTCGCCCCGGGGTCTCGCACTGTACCGCTGGCCGGGGCCGTTGGGGCGCCCGGAAAGGGTGACTCGGTGGCGACTCCCGTTCTGCGCTCGGTTCGCACTGGCGGGAGACGTCCCGAAACCTGGTCGTTTGGGACGGCCCCGGGAGACCTCCGGCTCAACGTGCCCGAACGCGAGGGCCCCGATTACTTCTGCAGACGGCAGCCAGGGATCGGGCGTGCGGTGCGCCTGGGGCTGACGAAAGGCCGAGGCGGAGTACGCAAACATGCCTATTGACACCGCCGAAGCGGAGGGGTACGACCGTCAGTGTGGCGGGACGCGAGGTGGTGTGAAAGCTGCTTTCGGACCAGTTGGGCCAGGGTGGGCATCCTGAGTGCTACCGAGGGCTGCGAGGGGATCGGCGCTGGTCATCGTTCCGAAGCAGCGAAGCGCTGCTGAGTGCAGAGAGGAAGCAGCGCCAGCTGGAGCCAAGGACTCTTGCGGTGGGCACTTGGGCCGCTATCGGGGGCGCTCAGGTATTCGTGGTCGGCGTTGTCCTCTGCGCCGCCGGTCTGGGCAAGATCATATGGCCTCCAGATCGTAAGGGGCCTCGAAAGACGGCTCTCAGCCGTCTCCTGAATTCTCCCGACCGGCTGCATTTGGTGTGGCGATTTGTAAGCACAGCGCAGGTCGCGATCGGAAGTCTGTGCCTGACGTTCCCCGTCGCGCGGTGGCCTGAGGCGTGCGCACTACTCCTGCTGACGGGAGCGACCATCTATGTGTCATGGGCACTCCGCTCGGCTCCGCATCTTGACTGCGGTTGCCTGGGATTGCCGAGCAAACTGGGCAGACGCTCGCTCGCGAGAGTCTCCTTCCTGCTGATTGCAGCAACGGCTTCGGCGATGTTCCCGCAACCGTGGGTTCGGGCGGTAGTAAACCCACTGGGTGGTGCGCTGGCACTCGGTGAGGTGGTCCTGATCGGCTCTCTGGGCGATGAGTGGCGGGCCGTGCTCGCGCCAACGCGGCACCTCATAGCGCGGTGGCGGTCGCCGCTGGTGAGACGCGAAGCGGTTCTCGCGGCGCTTCACAGAAGTGAGCTGTGGGAACGGTGGCGCCCATACCTAGCCGGAACGCTGCCCACGGAGCACTGGAGGGACGGCTCCTGGCACTTTCTGTGCTTCCCGGCGACGGTGCAGGATCGCCAGGCGACAGCTGTCTTCGCAGTTCACTTGCCGTTGGCACGACCTCTTGTCCGCGGCGCCCTGGTAGGTGAGGATGCGGGGCTCACGGCTGCACCGACGATATATGCCGTTGATGTGGTCCGCCCCAACGCCGTCCGAAATCAGACGAGTGAGTCAGCTCTCAGGTCGTTCCCGACGCTTGGAGGAGACGGGGCATGAGTTGTGTCAACTGCAGCGGCGCTCAAACCTATTCCGGAGCAGCGAGTTGGTTCTGCTGTGGCCCGGACGGTTACGACGGCTACTGTGGCGATTATGGTAGCGGCGCCTGCGGCGACTGCGATAGTCCGAACTGGCAGTGTGCCTGGCAAACGCTGGACGGGTACCCCACCTGCTATTGCAGCTGCCCCACGGGGCTGTCCTGTGGGGACTGCGTCATCGTCGACTCTCCGGGGCCTTCGTGTTCCTGGCCATCAATCGAGGTGCATGTGGCCGATCACGGCCCGGGTGCTTGCTCCGGCTGCGGCAACGACTGTGCCGGGTACTGTGGGCGGATCATAGACCTCACGCCCGCAGCGTTTGCCCAACTCAACGATCTTAGCGTGGGGGTCATATCAGCGGGAGTCGCGACGTGCTGCGGCTGCTGGGGAGCCTAGCGAGGTGGGCACAATGGGCGACAGCGCAAACCGGCGATCCGGCATGGACCGTCGCGCGTTTCTCAAGAAGGCCGTTATAGGCACAGCGGTCGGAGTGTATGCGCCCGGGCTCCTAGCGGCCCTCCCCGTTCAGGCGTCTGCGCCTGGAAACGCGGGCGTTCTGCACTCCAGCAAGCCCCCACTGACGCAGCAGACAGCGCCGACGACGTTCGTTCAAGGAGTCGTCAGTCAAATAGACGGTTCCACGATCCTTCTTCGGAATAGCCGTACACCCAGCCAGCATGCCTTGCTGTCAGGCAAGACGTCTGTCTGGAAGGAGTTCGATACGAGCCCAGCCGCCATACAGGTAGGCGACTTCCTGTACGTTCAGGGGAGGCAGACAGCAACGCCGGACACCATCGAAGCTCTAAGGATCTGGGCCAACATTGGATGGGCGCAAGGGCACGTCAACAGCGCAGAAGGAAGGGTGCTGGCGCTCGACTCCGGCAAGTCCGTGTACGTCACCAATCGCACTCTCTACTTCAGCGGCAGCAGTCCTTCGGCACCGTACGCTGACCAAGTCGGGCCCGGTCAGCTGGTTCGCGCACTTGGGCTGATCCTCTCGCCGACCGAACTGAGAGCCACGCGCATATGGGTGGGCTAGCGCCTCGATTCAAGACCAGCGCCGCGCTGCACCACCGTCCCCATCGGTGCGTTTGGGGACTGCCATGCTGCGTGTTGACGGCGGTTCTCTTGGGCGCGTGTGGGGGCGCTGGGCCGCCAGCACTTCAATCGCAACCCTCCATCGGGCACCAAGGAAGCTCCATCGGTTCACCAGGAGCTCTCTCGCAGACGCCGGTTCCGTCGGCGGCAGGCGCCAACTGCCCGAAGGAGGCGCCTCTCCCCCTTAGACCTGACGCGAGGCAGGCCGCAATCGCGGCGGTTGAGGCAACCGTCACGACGGCATACGAGAACATCGACACGCACGGCTACCGGATCACAGGCGCCTGGCCGGCAGGTTCCCGCAACGATCCGCTGTCTGAGATACCGGGAGCGCTGTGTGGTCAGTTGGTGCGCGAACGAACGTGTGTTGTGACCCTGTTCTTCCCCGCGATGCTGCCCAGCGCGGATCTGTCCCAGGGACAGGACTTTGTCGCTGATTTCACGGGCGGCTGGCGTGTGTGGTTCAGGTATCACTGATTACGCGGCCGAAGTGGCAATCGACTGACCGACAGGCTCCTGTTATCCAAGAGACGGAGGCAAGAGACTTGAGCCAGAAGGAGGTCCTTCGGGACCGTGTGGGGAGGAGTGTCCGTGGCCGTGAGAAAGTCCCCACTGGTGGCCACGTGAAAGTCCCCACCCTCGATTGACCTGAAGCCACCGGGGCGAACCCCCCGGGGTTCACGATGACGGTGTTCCTGCCAGTCATCGA
>JAJYJR010000351.1 GCA_021789355.1 Chloroflexota bacterium
CCGGCCGGTGCCGGCGCGACGGAGGCTGAACCCTCGTCGCGGTAGGCCTGGCTGGCCACCCGGGCGAGTCAGTGCGCCCCGGCGGCCACCCTCGCGGCGCTCCGCTCGGCCTGCTTCGCCGCCTTCGCTTCCGCCTCCGCCTCGCCGGGTTCGGGTGGCGGAGGATAGTGGCCCGCCAGATAGGCGTCGATGGCGTGGGCGGCACGCTTGCCGTCGCCCATCGCGAGGATGACCGTCGCCGCGCCCCGAACGATGTCCCCACCGGCGAAGACGCCCGGCATGCTGGTCATGCCGTGCTGGTCGGTGAGGATGTAGCCCCACTGGTTGACCTGCAGCTCGGGGGCCGTGCGCGTCAGGAGCGGATTGCTGCGCGTCCCGATCGCCACCACCACCTCCTCGCAGTCGATGGTGAACTCCGATCCCGGGATCGGCACCGGGCGGCGGCGCCCGGAGGCGTCCGGCTCCCCCAGCTCCATGCGGACACAGCGCAGGCCGGTGACCCAGCCCTTCTCGTCGCCGACCACCTCGACCGGCGCGACGAGGAAGTCGAAGCGGATCCCTTCCTGGTCCGCATGATGGACTTCCTCGACGCGCGCGGGCATCTCCTCGCGGCTGCGCCGGTAGACGCAGATCGCCTCGTCGGCGCCCAGCCGCTTCGCGGTGCGGACGGAATCCATGGCGACGTTCCCGCCACCGACCACGGCCACCCGGCGCCCCTTGAGGATCGGCGTGTCAGAGTCCGGGTTCCAGGCGCCCATCAGGTTGACGCGCGTCAGGTACTCGTTGGCCGAGTACACGCCCTTCAGGTTCTCTCCGGGAACCTTCATGAAGACGGGCAGACCGGCACCCACCGCGATGAAGATCGCGTCGAACATGTCGCGCAGCTCGGGCAGGGTGTAGGTCTTGCCGACGATCGTGTTGGGGCGGATCTCGACGCCCTTCTCGACCAGCCGGTCGACCTCCGCCTGGACGATGTCCTTGGGCAGCCGGAACTCGGGGATCCCGTAGATCAGGACGCCGCCGGGTGCGTGGAACGCCTCGAAGATGGTGACCTGGTGCCCGGTCTTGACCAGTTCGCCCGCCGCGGTGAGCCCGGCCGGCCCCGACCCGATGATCGCGACCCGCTTGCCACTCGCCCCGTACGAGGTGTGCTCGAGCCCGTCGGCGTGCTCGTTGGCCCAGTCCGCCACGAAGCGCTCCAGGTAGCCGATCGCCACCGGCTTGCCGGTCTTGGCGCGGAGACAGACCTGCTCGCACTGCGTCTCCTGCGGACAGACCCGGCCGGTCACGCAGGGGAGGGCGTTGTCGTCAAGGAGCGACTCGGCGGCGCCCTTCATGTCGCCCTGCGTCAGGTGCTCGATGAAGCGCGGGATGTTGACGCGGACCGGGCAGCCGTCCACGCAGTACGGCTTGGGGCACTGGAGGCAGCGCTCGGCCTCGATGAACGCGAGTTGCTCGGTGAGGCCCAGGTTGACCTCGCGGAAGTTGGTGCTGCGGAGGATCGCGTCCTGCTCGGGCATGAGCTGGCGCTCGATCTTCATCCGCTCCTTCTTGCTGAGCACAGGGCGCTCGCCCTGGGTCGGCTGGTCGGTCACTGGGCGGCCCCCACCTTGCACGCCTCGCGGTGCGCGAGGGCTTCCTGTTCGAACGCGCGGTACGTGGTCAGGCGGTCCGCCAGCAGGCGGAAGTCCACCAGGTGTCCGTCGAACTCGGGACCGTCCACGCAGGCGTAGCGGGTCTCACCGCCCACCTCCACCCGGCAGCCACCGCACATGCCGGTCCCGTCGATCATGATCGAGTTCAGCGACACCACCGTGTGGACGCCGTACGGCCGCGTCATCTCGGAGACGGCCCGCATCATCGGCACGGGGCCCACGGCGAAGATCGCGTCGATGCCGCCCCGGTCCAGGAGGTCCTTGAGCGCCTCGGTGACGAAGCCCGGCCGGCCGTAGCTCCCGTCGTCCGTGCAGGTCACCACGTCGCCGTAGCGACCCAGCTCCTCCTCCATGATCACCCACTCGCGGGAGCGGCCCCCGATGACGCTGGTCACGGAGAGTCCGCGCCGGTGCAGCTCCTGGGCGATCGGCAGGATCACCGCGGTCCCGACGCCGCCGCCCACGCACACGGTATGTCCCGACTCGGGCAGATCGGTGGGGTGACCGAGCGGACCGGCGATGTCCTGGATCGCCTGCCCGACATCGAGGTCCACGAGGTCGGCCGTGCTCTTCCCGATCGACTGGATGACCAGCGTGATGGTCCCGGCGCCGGGGTTGGCGTCGGCGATGGTCAGCGGGATGCGTTCGGCTCCGGGTCCCAGGCGCACGATCACGAACTGGCCGGGCTTCCGGATCTCGGCGATGCGCGGGGCGCTGACCCTGAACAGGGTGACGTTCGGCGAGAGCTGTCGCTTCTCGAGGATCTGGTGCATCGATATTCCTGTGCTGCGGTTCCGCTAAATGCATAGTGCGGTGCGAAGGGTTCGGCGGCGACCCACCAGAGTTCGCATAGGCGCGGGCCGAAGGTCACGAGGGCCCTGCCCGCCCGGGGAGGTGGCAGGACGAGTCGCAAAGGCCCGCACGGTGCGCGTCAGCCGTGGCTCGCCAGTTCCATCGCGCGGGCGGGGACACCTCCGCCGGCCTGGAGGCCACCCATGAGCGCCGCGTCCTTGCCCTTCGGCCAGTACAGCTCCTTCTTGACGTGCGGTTCCGGGAGGCCGTGGCCGTGCAGGACCGCCTCGGTCTTGAGGATCATCTCGGGGTTGCCGCAGATGTAGACCACGGTCCGGTCGGGGACGATGCCGTGCTCCGCGCACACGTCGTCCAGGATCGTCTCGACGCGGCCGGTCCGCCCCCGCCAGCCGGCGTTCTCGGCCGCGGCCGGCCTGGAGACGGTGGGCACGTACGTGATCGGCAGGCCGTCGCGCTGGTATCGCTCGAGCTCGCGGCGGTAGCCGAGCTCACGCGCGTACGAGACCCCGTGCGCGACGATGGTGCGCCTGGGCTTCCCGTCGATCAGGCCCGTGCGGATCATCGAGATGAACGGCGAAATCCCGGTCCCGGTCGACACGAAGAGATGGGTACGGTCATCGTCCGGTTCCAGCATGAACCTTCCCTTGGGGCCCGTCAGGCGCATCGGGTGCCCGACGGGCAGCCGCCACAGCAGCGTGGTGAAGCGCAGGATCGGCACCAGGCGGACGTAGAACTCGTACCCGTCCGCGGCCGTTCGCGGCGACGAGGCGACGGAATAGGGGCGCTGGACGAGCCGGCCGTCGGCGAAGACGCCGATGGTCAGGTACTGGCCCGGCTCGAACGGGACGGGTTCGCCCCGGCGCCGCACCCAGAAGTACGCCAGGTCGTCGGTCTCGTCCTCGCGGCGGACGAGCTCCGCGTTGTACCGCTCGGACGCGGAGTCGATGACGCGGGTGTCATCGGGCATGGTCATCGCGGCGCGGCACCTCCCTTGATCGGGACGCCTCCGGGTCGTCCTCTCGTGGATGCCAGAAGTGTACGGCGTGGTGTCCGCCTCAGCCTGGCGGAACCAGTCCCACACCGTCGGCCGCCTCCACGAGGAACACCCGGGGCGTGAGCCCGGTCCGTCGCGGGTACTCGTCGAGGACCGTGTCGCGGAGCCGCGCCCCGGCACCCCGTTCGACGAGCGAGATCGTGCAGCCGCCGAACCCGGCGCCGGTCATGCGCGAGGCGATCACGCCGGGTGTCCGGAGGGCGATGTCGACCATCGCGTCCAGCTCGGGGGAGCTCACCTCGTACAGATCGCGCAGCGAGGCGTGGCTCTCGGCGAAGCATCGCCCGACCGTGGCGAGGTCGCCAGCTGCCAGCGCGTCGACCGTCTCCCGGACCCGCTCGTTCTCGCGGACCACGTGCTCGCAGCGCCGGTAGGTCTCGCCGTCGAGCCGGTCGCGGACCGACTCGAGCATCCCGGGCGTCACGTCGCGGAGGGCGTGGATCGAGGAATCCGTGGCATGCAGCACGGCGACGGCCGCCTCGCACTGTGCGCGCCGGGCGTTGTACTGGGAGGCGCTCAGGCGCCGGGGGGATCCGGTGTCGCACACCACCAGCCCGCACCGGTCCAGCGGCAGCGGCACCGGACGCCACTCGAGCGTGCGGCAGTCGAGCAGGATCGCGCTGCCCGCTCGCCCCAGCGATTCCGCGGCCTGGTCCATCAGCCCGCAGTTGACGCCCACGTACGCGTTCTCCGCGCGCTGGCAGATTCGCGCCAGCGTCATCCCGTCGACGGCTCCGCCGGCGGGCTCGGTGAGGGCCCACGCGGACGCGAGCTCGAGGGCCGCCGACGAGGACAGCCCCGCCGACGTCGGGATCGTGCTCGCGAGTAACCCGCGGAATCCGCGCGTCGGCACCCCGGCCTCGTGCAGGGCCCAGGCCGTCCCGGCGACATAGTCGATCCAGGTTGCGGTCCGCGGCCCGATGGCCTCGAGATCGAACCCCGCCCGCTCGCCCGTTTCCGCCAGCACGATCTCGACCCGCCGGTCCCGGGCCGGCGCCAGCGCGATGCGCAGCTCCAGGTCGATGGCGGCCGGCAGCACGAAGCCCTCGTTGTAGTCGGTGTGCTCGCCGATCAGGTTGACGCGGCCCGGCGCCCGGACGACGCGCACGGAACCGGGATCCGCGTGCGCCAGCGGCTCGATCCCGGCCAGCGCCTGCCGGAGCGAGCCGGGATCCGCGGGATCGACCGGGATCGGGGCCAGGCCGTGGTGCCGTGTGCCCTGCCCGGAGACCGGGCCGGCCGGCACAGGCGCGGTCTCCGGCGTGCGGCCCGCCCCGCTCACGCCTCTGCCCTCGCCACGCGCGGGGCGGGATGCTCGACGATGGTGGGTCCCGGCAGCGCCGCCAGCCGGCGCGCGCTCTCCTCCGGCAGCGTGTCGTTGAGGAAGAGCCCGGTCGCCGTCTCGACGGACGCCCGGATCCTGGTCAGGTCGCGCGAGCGCTGGGGCGGGTAGAACTCCACGGCCAGGTGCCAGTCCTCCTCCGCGCCGGACGCCTCGAGCGCCCCCATCATGTACGGAGGTCGTCGCCGTACAGCGCCCCATAGCGTACGACCACCTCGCGCAGCGCCGCCTCCCGGTCCCGCTGCTCGTCGGGGCCGAGGTCCGCGAACCGCCCGAGGCCGTGTCGCCTCGCACGGACGTGCGCCTCGATGGGCCAGCGCGGCGCGGCTCCATCCGACCGGCGACGTACACTTCCGCGCTGTCGGGCGCCCGGACGGGCGACGGCGACGGAGGAGGGAGCACGCGAGATGGACGCGCGGGGGCGATGGCCCTCCGCCGAGCTCGTGCTGGATGCACGGGCCAGGCTCGGCGAGGGCCCCCAGTGGGATGAGCGGCGGCACGTCCTGGTCTGGGTGGACATTCTTGCCCCGTCGGTGCACGCCTACCGTCCCGAGGACGGGTCGGACACGGTCACCCCGGTGCCGCTGCCGGTGGGAGCCGTCGCGCTGCGCGAACCGGAGGGCCTGCTGCTCGCGCTCGAGGATGGCTTCTGGGTGCGCGATGCAGGCGGCCGCATGCGGCGCCTGGCCGCCGTGGAGGCGGACGACCGCTCGACCCGGATGAACGACGGCCGGGTCGACCCCGCGGGCCGCTTCTACTGCGGGACCATGGCCTACGACGAGCGGCCCGGCGCGGCCGCGCTGTACCGGCTCGATCCCGACGGGCGGGTCTCGCGCGTGCTCGAGGGGGCCACGATCTCCAACGGCATCGACTGGAGCCCCGACGGGGGGACCTGCTGGTACATCGACACCCCCACCCGCGGGGTGGACGCCTTCGACTACGTGCGGGAGACCGGCGAACTGCGCAACCGGCGGCGGGTGATCTCGATCCCCGACGGGCAGGGCTGGCCGGACGGTCTCACCGTCGACGGCGAGGGGTATGTGTGGGTCGCCTTCTGGGGCGGCTGGTGCGTCCGGCGGTTCGCGCCGGATGGGACGTTCGACCGGGAGATCCGCCTGCCGGTTGCGCAGGTGACAAGCTGTACCTTCGGCGGCGACCGGCTCGACGAGCTCTACATCACCACCGCCTGGAACGGGCTGCCCGACGCCGAACGCGCCGCGCAGCCACTCGCGGGGGGCCTGTTCCGGGCGCGCCCCGGCGTTGCCGGGCTGCCGGCCCGCCGCTTCCGCGGCTAGCAGGCCGGCATGCCGGCCTCCGGTGCCGGCTGTCCGCCTCCGGCCTGTCCGCCTCCGGCCTGTCGGCCGCGTCGAGGGAAGCATCCCATTCTCTGTGCTGGATCAGGCCGGGGATGGCCAGGGGCGCAGGAGAGCGGTGAAACGACCCGCCCAGTAGCGGGCCCAGGTGCCGTTGAGTCGAAGCAG
>JAJYJR010000352.1 GCA_021789355.1 Chloroflexota bacterium
CGAGGGGAGCCGCCCGCTGCTGGTCGAGGTGCAGGCGCTGGTGGCGCCCGCGGCATACGGGGTGCCGAGGCGGACCGCGACCGGGGTCGACCAGAACCGGCTCGCGCTGCTCCTGGCGGTGCTTGCCCGGCGGGCCGGCATCGCGCTGGCGTCGCACGACGTCTACGCCAGCGTCGCCGGCGGGCTCGCCATCGAGGAACCCGCGCTCGATCTTCCGCTCGCGCTGGCCCTGACCTCGTCGCTGCGGGATCGCCCGGTGCTCCCGGGCACCGTGGCCGCCGGGGAGATCGGTCTCCTCGGCGAGCTGCGACCGGTGACGGGACTCGGCCGGCGCCTCCGCGAGGCGGAACGGCTGGGATTCGAACGGGCGATCGTGCCGGCCGAACGGGGAGGGTCCGAGGAGCGCCAGCCGGACCGCATCGGGCGCCTGCGCGTGGTGAGCTGCCGCACCCTGCGCGAAGCCGTAGGGCTCGCGCTGGCGCCGGCGGCGGCAGCGCCGGTCGGATCCTGATCCCAGACCGCGGCGGGCCCGGGCGGGCAGGGCCCTGTGGTACGCTCGCCTGCCGGATGTCCAGATTTGTACGAGTGCTGGGCGCGATCCTCGGCATGCTGGTCGGCCTCCAGCTCGCGTCGCTGGACGTGGGCGGCAGGGGGCTGTTCAGCGAGACGCCCAGCGGTAACTTCCTGCTCGCGGTGTGGGTCGTCGCGTGGCTCGCGGTCGGCTTCCTGATCCTGCCCTACCTGACCATCGAGCCGGCCGGGTGGCTGATCCGCGGCGTGCGCACGCTCTCGACCGGCGAGTTCGTGACGGCCATCGCGGGGCTCCTGATCGGGCTCCTGATGGGGCTCTTGCTGGGCCTGCCGCTCGCGCGCTTTCCCGATCCCTACGGCCGCTACCTGCCCATCGGCGTGTCGCTCGTCCTGGGGCTGGGGATGCTGGGGCTCACCGTGGCCAAGCGGCACGACCTGGCCGAGGCGATCGAAGCGCTGGGCCTGATCCCCGCCCATCGCGAACCGGCGGTGCCGCCGGGCGCCCCGTTCATCGTCGTCGACACCAGCGCCATCATCGACGGCCGCATCGCCGACGTCGTGGCGAGCGGGTTCCTCTTCGGCACCCTGATCGTTCCCCGCTTCGTGCTGGCCGAGCTCCAGTACATCGCGGACCAGTCCGACGCCCGGAAGCGGGCGCGCGGCCGCCGCGGTCTGGACATCCTCAACGAGCTCCGGCGCAGTGACCGGATCAAGGTCGAGATCAGCGAGGAGGACCCGCCGGGGATCCCGGAGGTGGATGCCAAGCTCGTGGCGGTCGCCAGGACCCGTGGCGGCGCCATCCTGACCAACGACCTGAACCTGAACAAGGTCGCCGAGCTCGAGGGGCTCCGGGTGCTCAATGTGAACTCCCTCGCCAACGCGGTGAAGCCGGCGTTTCTCCCGGGCGACCAGATCCACGTCCACGTGATCCAGGAGGGCAAGGAGCCCGGGCAGGGGGTGGCGTTCCTGGACGACGGGACAATGATCGTGGTCGAGGGAGGCGCACGCCGCATGGACCGTGAGCTGAGCGTCACAGTCACGCGCGTGCTCCAGACGGTGGCCGGCCGGATGGTCTTCGCCCAGCCCGTGGACGACTGAGTGGACCGCGGATCGGTCGACGCGGTGGTCGTGGCCGCCGGAGCGAGCACGCGCATGGCTGGCGACGACAAGCTGGCCGCGCCGCTCCTGGGGCGCCCGCTGCTCGCCTGGACGCTGGACGCGCTCGCATCCGCGTCCAGCGTGCGCCGGCTCGTCGTGGTGACGGCGCCGTCCCGGGTCGACGACCTGGCCGCTCAGCCATGGCTGCGATCCCACGACGCGCGGGTGGTGGCCGGTGGGGCCCGGCGCCAGGAATCCGTGGCGGCCGGCGTGGCAGCCACCGAGACGGCGGTGGTCCTGGTGCATGACGGGGCCCGCCCGCTGGTGACCCCCGCCCTGGTCGACGCGGTCGCGCTGGCCGCCGAGACCGACGGGGCGGCAATCCCGACGGTGCCGGTGGCCGAGACGCTGAAACGAGTGTCCGGCCGTCGCGTCGGGGAGACCGTGGATCGGTCCGGTCTCGCTGCGGCCCAGACGCCGCAGGGCGCGCGCCGCGTACTGCTGGAGGAGGCATGGTCGCGCTTCCCCGCGAGCGACCCGCGCGAGTTCACCGACGAGGCGGCCCTCCTGGAGGCCGCGGGGATCCCTGTCACCGCCGTTCCGGGGGAGGCGGCGAACCTCAAGGTCACCGTGCCCGAGGACCTGGAACGCGCCGAGGCGATGCTGGCATCGCGTGCGGGTGCGCCCCGGGTGGGGCATGGTGCCGACGAGCACCCGTTCGGCGAGGGGACGGGCCTTGCGCTGGGGGGAATCGTCATCGAGGGCGCTCCCCGCCTCCGCGGTCACTCCGACGGGGACGCGGCGCTCCACGCAGTGGCCGACGCGCTCCTGGGCGCCGTGGGCCTGGGCGACCTCGGCCGGGTGTTCCCCGCGGGCGACCCGGCGACGCGGGGCATCGCCAGCGGCGAGCTCCTCCGGGCGGTGGTCGCGCAGGTCGCCGCAGCCGGCTGGCGCGCGGCCGCGGTGGATGTCACGATTCGCGGGGCACGGCCCCGGTTCGGTCCGGTCCGTCTCGGCGCCATGCGCGACGCGATCGCGGCGCTGGTCGACCTGAGGCCCGAGGCGGTCGAGGTGAAGGCGTCGACGGGCAACCTGATCGGCTACGAGGGGGCCGGCCGGGGCATCGCGGCGACAGCTCTGGTGACGGTGAGGCGACGATGACGTGGCGCGGCAGATGAGCTTGCGGTTGACCAACACGCTCACGGGACGGCCCGAGGCGTTCGTGCCGCTGGAGCCCGGCCACGTCCGCATGTACAGCTGCGGCCCCACGGTCTACGCGCCGGCCCACGTGGGCAACTTCCGCAGCTTCCTGTTCGCCGACGTCCTGCGCCGGTACCTCGCCTGGCAGGGGCTCGCGGTCACCTGGGTGATGAACATCACCGACGTCGACGACAAGATCATCCGGGACGCCCGGCGGGAGGGCGTCGAGATCGCCGAGCTGACCGAGCGGTACACGGAGGCGTTTCTCGACGATGCCCGGCTGCTGCGCATGACGCCGCCCGACGTCATGCCCCGCGCGACCCAGCACATCCCCGACATGGTGGCGCTGATCGAACGGCTCATCGCGGACGGCCACGCCTACCGCACCGACGACGGTTCGATCTTCTTCCGGATCGCGAGCTGGCCGGGGTATGGGCGGCTTGCGCGCCTCGACCCGACCCGGCAGCGGGTCGGGGAGCGCGTCGAGTCGGACGAGTACGACAAGGACGACGTCCGCGATTTCGCGGTCTGGAAGGGCCCCAGGGAGGGCGAGCCGAGCTGGGACACCGCGATCGGGGCAGGCCGGCCGGGGTGGCACATCGAGTGCTCCGCGATGAGCATGCGCTACCTCGGTCCCACGTTCGACATCCACACCGGTGGGGTCGACCTCGTGTTTCCGCACCACGAGGACGAGATCGCCCAGTCCGAGGCCGCCACCGGCAGGCAATTCGTGCGGACATGGCTCCATTGCGCTCACCTGCAGATGGGTGGCGAGAAGATGGCCAAGCGGACGGGCAACATCGAGCGCCCGGGCGACGTGTACGCGCGCGGCTTCTCGCCCCGTGCCCTCCGGTACGCGCTGATAGCCGCGCAGTACCGGGCTCCCCTCGAGTTCGGCGACGACTCGCTCCGCGCCGCGGCGTCGGCAGTCGACCGGCTGGCGACCGCGCTCGCTGCACTCGACGCCTACAGCAGCGACGCTCCGGACGACCCGACGCTGCCGGCGCTCCTCGCGGACACCCGCGCCAGGTTCGCGGCCGCGCTCGACGACGACCTCAACATCTCTCCTGCCCTCGCCGCGGTCTTCGACCTGGTACGGGAACTCAACCGGCGGGTCGACACGCGTGCCCTGTCGACGGCGGATGCCGGGTCGGCGGCGACGTTCCTGCGCGACCTGGACCGGGTGCTGGACGTCATGGAGGAGGAACCGGACGTGCTTGAACCGGAGCTGGCGGCCATGCTGGACGAGCGGGCCGCCGCTCGGGCGCGCCGTGACTGGGCCATCTCGGACCGGCTTCGCGACGATCTCGCGAACCGGGGCGTGCTGATCGAAGACACGCGCGACGGCCAGCGCTGGCGCCGGACCGCGGAGGCGCACCGTGGCTGAGCGGCGGGGAGGCAATCGGGGCCCTGGGCCCGGCGGCCGGGGCGGTCGACCTGGCGGCGGGGGTGGTCGACCCGGTAGCGGGGGTGGTCGACCCGGTGGCTGGCGAGCGGGCCCCGTCGGCCGGGACGGCCGGCCTGGTGGCTGGCGAGCGGGCCCCGTCGGCCGGGACGAGCGCTCGGGGACTCCGGCGCCTCCGGAGGGCCGTGGCGGGCCGGGGGGCGGGCGGGACTTCCCCCGTGCGGGGTCGGGCGACCGCTGGCGTAGCGAGGGACCGCCCGCCGGGGGACGCGACGATCGCCGGCATCGGGAGCCGTTTCCGGGCACCGGCCGTGGTGGCCGACCCGAATGGATGCCCCCAGCCGTCCGGGAGGATCGGCCGCGCCAGGGATCGGGGTTTGGCTCCGACCGAGGTGGTCGGCCACCCGGTCCTCCGGGATTCGCCGCTGATGGAGGAGGTTTCGGCGGCCGCCACGCCGGGTCCGGCTTCGGCCCGGGCCGCCCGGGCCGCGACGAGGCCTACCGGGGCGAGGGACCGCCGCCCGAGGCCCCGTGGGGCCATGATCGGCGCGGGCAGGAGGAACGCCCCGCGGGTCCAGGCGGACCGCCGTGGCGGGAGCGGCGGGGTGATCGCGGCGAGCCGCGCGATGCACGCGGCGGGAGGCCGTGGAGCGGGACCACGCCGGGCGATCGAGCAGCCGGGAGGCCGTGGAGCGGCCCCCCTCGCGGCGCAGGGCCGTGGGGTCCCGGCCGTGGCGCGGCCCGACCGGGAGGCCCGGCGCGCCCCGGCCCGGCCGGCCCTGCCGAACCATGGCGCGAGCCCCGTGGGTCGGGTGAGGCCCGCGGGCCGCGAGGGTGGCGCCCTCCGCGCGAGGAGGGCGGCGGGCGCCCCGTCGACGTCGGTGGCGGACCCGGTCCGGCGCAGGGACGCGGATGGGGCCCGGCAGAGGCTGCCGGCGCCCTGGCACCCTCCGCGGCAGGGGAGACGGGCCAGCGGGCACTCGAGGGCCTCCTGAATCCGGACGAAGAGCTCGTGGCGGGGCGGCACCCGGTCGAGGAGTCGTTCGCCGCCAGGCGGCCGGCCCACCGGCTCCTGGTGGTGCCGCAGCGGCGCGAGGCGCTCGAGGCGCTCGTCCTCCACGCGACGAGGCTGCGGATCCCGGTGGTCGAGGTCGAGGGCGGCACCCTGACCGCGCTGGCGGGGTTCGATGGCCACCAGGGCGTGGCGCTGGTGGTCGATCCGCGGCGCTGGGCGTCGCTCGACGATGTCCTGGCCCGTGCGGTGTCCCGCTCGGAACCGCCGTTCGTGCTCGTGCTCGATTCGCTGGAGGATCCCCAGAACCTGGGCACGTTGCTGCGCAGCGCGGACGCGTGCGGCGTTCACGGGGTGGTGTTTCCGACGCGGAACGCCGCGCCGCTCACCCCGGCGGCCATCAAGGCTTCCGCGGGTGCCGTCGAGCATCTGTTGCTGGTCCCCGTGGAGGACCTGCCGGGCGCCCTTGTCGACCTCCGGACGCGCGGGCTGCACCTGGTCGGCACCGATGCCGACGCGGCGCTGTCGTACCGCGACGCCGACCTGCGGGGCCCGCTGGCGCTCGTGATCGGCAGCGAGGGGAAGGGCATGGCAGGCGCGGTGCGGCGTCGGCTGGAGTTGCTGGTACGAATCCCGATGCGCGGCCATGTCGGGTCGCTCAACGCGGCCGTTGCCGGATCGGTGCTGCTGTTCGAGGCGGCCGCCCAGCGCCCGACGGCGCAACCGGCGCCGGCGGTTGCGCCGGCAGCCCCGGCTGTCCCAGCCTCGCCCGCCGGCGTCTCGGCGCCCGACTCGATCGAGATTGGCGCCGGGGAGCGCGGCCGGGTGGAAGCTGGCTCCCCGGCCCCCGAGGCCAGCGCGGCGGGCGTCCCGGCCGCGGATGCCGCCGGAGGGCCTGAACCGGCGGCGGGAGGCGGCGCGGTGGACGACCTCCTGCCCGAGCTGTGATGCGCGACCGGGCAGCGGACAGCACGGCCCGGCTGTCCCAGCCTCGCCCGCCCCGTGGAGGCTCGCTTCCGACGGGCGCGCGGGGCGCGCTTGACCCGGTTCCGGACACGCCGGTACCATACGCGTTGCGGGTAGGGCTCCCCTGCTGTAG
>JAJYJR010000353.1 GCA_021789355.1 Chloroflexota bacterium
TGAGGAGGTTGATTGGCTGATCCGCTCGCCATCGCGCGCCTGCGGGCCATCGAGAAGCAGCAGCAGTCGCAGCCCGACCCCGGGCTGATGGGCTGGACCGCGCCCGCCGGGATGCAGCCGTATTCCGGCTACTCCGGCTGGGTCAGCGGCCGCCCCGTCGGCCCGGCCCTGCCGCGGCCGTGGGACACCTTCCTGTCTGGGGCGTTCGGCCCGTTCATGCCGATCCTGCCCATGCCGCTCGACCAGCCCGCCGAGGGCGGCTCGGGTCGCCCCGCTCCGCGGCGCTGGCAGTACCCCGTGGGCTGGAACCTCCCCATCGGGCAGCCCGGCAGCGAGGGGCTGACGCTGGCCGCGTTCCAGACCCTGCGCTCGCTGGCCCAGCGGTACTCGACCCTGTGGGGGATGCTCGACGTGCGGGTGCGCGAGCTGGTCGGGCTGGACTGGGACGTGGGGCCGACGCGCGACGCACAGCAGGTCGCCAAGTCGGACAAGGGCGTGGCGAAGGATCAGGCGGCGCGCGCCAAGCAGGTCGCCGACTGGTTCCGCTGGCACATCGACCCGAACTACACCGACGGGTTCCAGAGCTGGTTCACCGCGGCGCTGTGGGATCAGTTCGTGATGGACGCGGTGGCCGTCCACCCGCTTCCGACGCGGGTACCGGGCAAGGGGCTGTTCGGGAGCGGGCTGGCGCACTGGGAGCTGCTGGACGCGGCGACCATCCGCCCGCTGGTGGACGAGCGCGGCGCGCTGCCGCTGCCGCCCGCGGTGGCCTACCAGCAGTACCTGTGGGGCGTGCCCCGCGTGGACATGATGCAGGTGCTCGCGGTGGGGGACGCCGACGAGGCGGACGCGCTGATGGAGGCGGGCGGGCTCCACGCGGACCTCGACGACGCCGACCCGGACGGCGCGTACCGCATGGATCAGCTCCACTACTGGCGCCAGACGCCGTGGACGAACACGCCCTACGGCCTGTCGCCCGTGGCCGCCTCGCTGCTGCCCATCGTGATCGGGCTGCAGCGGCAAGTGTGGCTGAACGACTACTGGAGCGAGGGCACCATCCCCGGCGTGTTCGTGGTGGCCGGCCCGGCGTACGCCACGGCCACGCAGCAGCTCCAGCTCCAGAACAGCCTCAACTCGCTGGCGGGCGACGTGGCGTGGAAGCACCGCGTCATCGTGCTGCCGCCGGACAGCAAGGCGCTGCCGCAGAAGGACCTCAGCTTCAGCAAGGACGTCGACCTCTCGATCATCGAGTACCTGTACCCGGTGCTCCACGTCATGCCGCAGGAGATCGGCCAGATGCCGGGCGGGCGCACCTCCGGGCTGGGCGGCTCGTCGGCCTCGCAGGAGATGATGGACGCCACGGTGCGCCAGCGCACCCGCCCCGACCGCAAGGTGTGGAAGCAGCGCTTCGACGCGCTGATCCAGCAGGGGTTCGGGCAGGCCGATCTGGAGTGGAAGTGGGTCGAGTTCGAGGAGCAGGAGGACGCGGAGAAGAAGGCGGCGGCGGAGGCCAGCGAGATCGGCCACGGCCAGAAGACCATCGATCAGGTCATCGTCGACAACGGCGGCGACCCGTGGGGCCTGCCGCTCACCAGCACCCCGATCTTCGTCATGGGGACCGGCATCATCCCGCTCGACCCGGAGGTCACGGCGCCCGCCCCCATCGCCCCCGGCGGCACGGTCCCCGGCGCCCCGGCGGGCGGGAGCGACGCGGAGCCGAACGCCCCCAGCGGGGCGCCCGCTGGAACCGCGCCACAGACCCGAGAACCGGCCGTAGCGCCGTCGAAGCCCCCGGAGCGGTCTGGTACCCCATCCGAGGGTGAGGGCACGCAGGGCGACGGCCCTACGCCGTCACCGTCGGACGCCGGGTCCTCGGCCAGCAAGCTCTCGCTGGCCGACGTAGTGAAGTGGCGCATCCGCTACAAGGGCAAGAAGCTCCCCAGCACGATCCACGGGTACCTGCTGCGCTCGTACCCCGAGGATCAGGTGAAGTGGGCGGCCGACGACCGCATCGACTGGCGGATGGAGCCGCACGTCAAGCTCGACGACATCAACTGGAGGCGGCGGCCGGGCGGACGCAACCCCGAGAAGGAGGCGGAGATCGCGGACTCGCTGGCGCGCGGGGCCACGATGGACCCCATCGTCGTCTGCGAGTTCGCGTCGAAGGGCGTCTACAACCGCGCCGGGCTGACGGTGGCGGACGGCTACCACCGCACGGGCGGGGCCGACAAGGCGGGCTGGAAGGACGTGCCCGCGTTCGTCGGGACGAACGTGCCGGACGAGTACCGCGACCGCATCCGGGGCTCGATGCAGGACGAGTCCGCGTCGGTCAGCGGGAAGGCCCAGCTCGCGGAGCTGGCGGTGCTGCGGCGCTACGCCAAGGCCGGGCGCGACGTGACGAACTTCGTCACGTCGGCCCTGACCCCGGAGCAGGTCGAGCTGTTCGCGGGGGACGCGGCGATCCGCGACGCCGACCGGGCGTTCCTCACCTCCGCCTCGATCCTCGCGGGACGGGACCTCTCGGGCATGACGGTCGAGCAGGCCCACAAGGCAGCGCGTCAGTCACTCGACAAGGACTTCGCCGTGTCGTCTCCGGTCGCGTCCGGGCTGGCTCCGTTCGACCTTGAGGGCGCGGCCCCCAACGCCGAGGCCCCGCACCCGACGCGCTGTCGGCGCTGCGGGACGCCGCTGCTGGGATCGCCCGACGTGCCGATCAGCGAGGCGGCGGTCGGGCTGTGCGGCGACTGTCAGGTTGCGGAGGCGACCGGCACTCCCATCCCGACGGACAAGGGCCTGCTGGCGGGTCACGGCACGGCGCCCATCGGCCAGCACTCGGACGTGATCACCGAGAGCCCGTTCTACCCGGCCGAGAAGTCGGCGGACCTGCTGGCGCTGATCGACGTGGAGCTGGCGCGGCGCGGCGTCGACCTCACGAAGCTGGCATGATCGCGAGCCTCCCCACCGAGACGCTGCTGGAAGTGCGGCGACTGGTGGCATCGGGCGACCTGCTCGGGGCACGCGCGGCGCTGGTCAAGTACTCCGACGACCAGCCGCGGGACGAGGACGGGAGGTTTGCATCGGGTGGGGAGGGAGGCGGTAGTGCGCCAGCCGGGCTCGGCAAACCGCTTGAGGGTCCTCAGCCAAGACCGATCTCGTTCCGTTCGCGCAACGCCGCGAATGATGCGGTGCGTTCGGCCTATCACAATGTCTTGCCAGAGGCGCAGCGCGGCTACAGCGACGAGGTCAGCGAGCAGCTCCATGACATGTCCGCCAAGGGGCTCGGTGGAGCGCTGAAGGACAACGAGGAATGGAAGGCCCAGCTCGGCTCCAAGACATCTGAGGATCAGGCGCGTGCACTGGTGAAGCACTGGGCTGAGACATCCGGTGACCATTCTGCGTCTGCCATTGCTATGCAACAGGCGGCTGAGCGCGAGTTTGGGCTGAAGGGTGTGGCTCGTCCATGGGCTCAGGCGATGCAGGACGAGGCCGGAGCGAGACCAGAAGGCAAAGCCGACCAGGTCTTCCTCCGCGAGATGTACAACCAGACGCAGGAAGAGCTGAAGTCCAAGGGCGTCGAAGGCATGTATCTGTACCGCGGTTCCCGCATGGACGACAAGAGCAGTGGACGATATGACGGACACCGGGACAAGGGGTGGATGCGCCTCCAGCCGCTCAGCTCCTTCTCCTTCGACCCGAGCACGGCCTACGGGTACACCCAGGGATTCGAGGCGCATGGCAGGTACGGACGGATAGACGGTGTCTGGGTGCCGCGCGAGCGCATCCTCTCGACGCCACGGACCGGCTTTGGTGGGGGGTCACAACAGGAGATCGTCGTACTGGGAGGTACGTACCAGACGTCGTACTTGGGCTGGTACGGGAAGTCTGGGCCGGGGCTTGAAGAGTACTTCTCGACTGGCGGACCGCCGCAGATGAAGAAGGCCGATCCGGCCGGGCTAGCATTCGGGCCCGATGATGATCTCGATAATGCCGACTGGCCGAAGCGCATGCCCGTTGTGAATGCTCAGATGGCTGCACTCCACGAACAGCGCGGTTCCACCACCAAGGCCGCCAAGATCATCGTCCTGCGCTCCGGCGGCAAGCGCCGTGCCGCCTCGCTCGACCCCATCGTGGCCCGCCTTCGCGACGGGTTGCAGGCACTCATCGACGAGCACATGCCGCAGGTCGCGAAGGGCGGCCCCCTCACCCTCACCGACGAGGCCAAGAAGCTCCTGCTGGCGGCCTATGCCGAGGCGATGCGGGCGGGCTGGGACGACAGCGGAGCCGAGGACGCGGGCTGGGACGACGAGCAGGTGGCGACCGCCGCGGCCAAGCACGGCTCGCTGATCGCGGACGCGGTGGCGGCGCTCGGGGCGGCGCTGCTGACCGGGGCCGTCTCGGCGGCGATGGCCGACGCCCGCATGGGGACCTACGCCGCCAGCCTGAACCCGGTGTACGAGCAGGGCTTCGCCTCCGGCGTGCGGACGCAGGGAGAGATCAACCGCGTGACGTGGCGGACGCAGGAGGACGGCGTCGTCTGCGACCTCTGCGACGAGCGCGACGGCAAGATGTGGTTCGGGGACGACGAGCACCCCTATCCCGGCGACGGTGGGTTCGGCGGGCCGGTGTGCGAGGGCGGCTGGAACTGCTTTGCGCCGGGGACCGAGGTATCAGGCCGCTTCGTCAGCGCGATGCGGTCGCGCTATCGCGGGGAGATCATCGAACTGCGAACGGCGGCGGGGCACCGGCTGGCCGTCACCCCGAACCACCCCGTAGCCACGCCACGCGGCTTCGTCGCGGCGTATCGACTCCGCGAGGGCGGCGAGGTACTGGCACAAGCCGTCCACGTCGACGTGAGTTCGGGCGATGACGCGCACGACCGTCCAGCTCCCGTCGAGCAGGTCCTCGAACTTCTGGAGCACGGAACGGCCGCGTGGCGCGGGGCGTTTTACCCCGCCCGTGAAGATCTCCACGGCGACGCGTTCGGCGTCGAGGGCGACGTCTACGTTGTAGGGACCGACCGCCATCTGCTCGACGACGGAGAGGCCGTAGCGCCGCAGGGCCTCCGCCACTTCCGCCTCGTATCGCCCGACCCCGCTGCGGGCACGCTGGCGGCCCTCGCTGCGTCGCAGAGCCTCCCCCGCCTCGACGACGGTCCCTCGTCGCGCCTTCCACGCGGCCCGGAGCAGGCGGTCAGGGGACTCGCCGCCAGCCCAGCGGGCAGTCAGGCCCGCGCTGCGGTTGCGGACCGTGACACCAGCGCGTCGGAGCACGGCGTTGATGGCCGTGCGGTTCACGCCGTAGGACTCCGCGAGCACCTTCCCCGACTCGCCCGCGAGGTACCGACGGACGACTTCCTCGGCGGGGAGTCGGTCGCTAGCCCTGTAGCGGTGCTTCCAAGCGCCGTACATGCGGTCGGACCGGCTGCGGAGTGGGACGTGCGCCTCTCGCAGCCAGCGGGTCACGACGTAGACGCGGACGCCGCGTTCGCCTGCGAGATGCTGCGCCGATTCCCCGGCCTCGTAGCGGCGGATCAGATCATCGAGGTCCGCCGGGGCTGGATGGACGGGCATGTCTACGATCTCGGCTCCGAGGGGGGCTGGCTCGTTGCTGGAGGCATTATAGCGAGTAACTGCCGGTGCGAGCTGGAGTACGAGCTGGTACCCCTGCCGGACTCAGCGGACAGCGCCGCCGCGGCGCTGTCGGACCTCACGACCCTCTCTACGCCCGAGCTGCTGCGGCTCCGCGACCGGCTCACGAAGGCCGAGTGGGACCCGAGCGAGCACCCGCGCGACGAGCACGGCGAGTTCACGTCGGGCGGAGGCGGGTTCGCGGCGGAGCTGTTCCAACGCGAGTCGTAGTCCCCCACGCTGCCAACCCCCGCGCGTCCTCACCGGGGCTGCGGCCGGAGGTAGTCGCGGCGCTGGAGGCGGACGGCTGGCGCCCCGAGGTGGTGGACGTGTCCGCCAGCGAGACGGCATACCACGACCTGCTGGCGCGGACGTGGGCGGACGGCGCGGGCTTCGTTGTCATCGAGCACGACATCGTGGTCTACCCCGGCGCAATCCGAGCGATGCTCGACTGTCCCGAGCCGTGGTGCGTGACGGTCTACCGCTGCAACAGCGAGTACGACGGGTACCTCGGCTGCGTGCGGTTCTCCGACGCGCTAGTGCGGGCCGAGCCGGATGCGCTCGACGCGGCCGGGCGGCTGACCTACGGGCCTCCGCCGCGCTACTGGGGCTGGGTGGACAACCGGCTGGGGCAGGTGCTCACCGACCGGGGCTACCGCAAGCACCGCCACTGGCCGGCCGTCACGCACCTGCGGGCGTACCCGCAGGCGGTGGCGT
>JAJYJR010000354.1 GCA_021789355.1 Chloroflexota bacterium
CGGGCCCCCGCCGCACCTGGTGCACTTCGTCGGCTCCGCGGAGCTGGATCGAGATTCGAGCTGGCGGCGCCGTGCACGGCAGGCAGTCATGGAGCTCAGCGATCGCAATGGGCCGACTGTCGCGGCGGCGAACTCCACGAAGCCCGGCCGGCCCGACGCGTGCCCAGCGACCTCGTCCGTGTCAGGACCCCGTGACCTCGAACGTCCCGTACATCCCCTGCTCGGCGTGACCTGGCACCTGGCAGAGGTAGGTGTAGGTGCCCGCGGTTGAGGCGGTGAAGCTCAGCGTCTCGCTTGGCAGACCGGCGGACGTCGGATCGCCGAGCGGTGCGGCCGAGGCGCCCGCGAACGCAGGCCCCGCCATCATCGACATGTACGGGAACGGCCCGGAGCCACTGACGAGCGCCCAGTTGTGGCTCATGTCGGGATCGGCGTTCACGAGCTCGACCGTCACCGTCGCGCCACGCGGCACGACGATCGTGGGGTTGGTGAGACCCGCGATCCGGAACGTGAGATCGGGGCCGTCAGACGGGCTGGCGAGGACCGCGAAGCGGACGTCGCTCGAGCCGAACGTGATCCGTTTGGCCGCCTGGTCGACGGTCGCGCCGGCCGGCGTGGCGCTGCCCAGGGCGGTTGCCTCGGCCTGCGAGATCGGCTGCCCGACCCGACCGGCCAGTGCGCTACCCATGGCCTGGCCCATCGCGCTGCCGTTGCCCATCATGCCGCCGCCCATCATGCCGGGACCCATGAAGCCGAACGAGCCCCAGCCGCCGGAGTTCGACCAGGTCGGAGATCCCGTCACGCCGGTGCCGCCCAAGGCGGCCCCCGCGACGAGCAGCACGAGTCCGAGTGCCAGCAGGCCGGCGGCCAGCCGGCCGAGCGTCACGCGACGCATCACGCGTACCCCAAGGCCTTCTTGGCCTGCTCGAACTCGGCTTCCGTGATCTCACCGCGGGCAAACCGCTCGCGGAGGCTCTCGAGCGCGGTGGCCTGCGGGCGGGAGCCGCCGCGGTCGGCGCCGGCAGGCCCGGAGAGGCCGCGCACGAGGAGCACCACCAGGGCGATCACGAGGATCAGACCGCCGATCATCCACAACGAGCTGCCGAGGCCCATGCCCCAGCCAATGCCTCCCATCATGGGAGCGTCTCCTTACAGGTACCGTGTGGCACTGCGAGATGTCGGCGCACCGCCGCCACCCGGAGAGCGTGGCGCCGCGTCCTCAAGGCCGGATGCCCGCCGGCGTCAAGATTCGATCAAGTCGAGATCTCATCGCAGGCCCAGGCTGGCGGCATCGGCCCGTGGCTGCTATGCGCGCTCACCGCGAAGGCGCTCGGCGCGCAGCACCAGGACCGCCCCGACGCCGACGGCGAGGAGGGCGAAGAGGACCACCAGCGCGGTCTCGAGCCCAGAGCGGGTCCGTGATTGCGGCACGCTCAGGTCAGCCGGCGCCTCGGCCGCGATCCCGCCGGCGGCCGCCATCACCGCGAGGTCGCCGGTGAGCGTCTCGTCCCCGATGGCCTCGAAGCGGTACGTGCCGCCGGGGAGGCGGGACGGGATCATCACCGTGTCGGTGAATGAGCCCGTGGCGTCGGTCCGCACGGTCGGGAACTGGACCACGATGCCCTGCCCGACCAGCACGATGACGCGCTCGAGGTCGGGCTCCACGCCCGTGACACTCAGGGTGACCTGGTCGCCGGCGGTCACGGTCGAGGGCGCCACGACGACGCTGACCTGCCCATGGGCTAGCGCGGCGGGGGCAACGGCGAGCAGCAGGAGTCCCGCCGCCGGCAGCGCCGCCCAGCGCGAAAGCCTACGAATCGTGCCCATGGTCTCCGCCTTTCCTGGCCCGACCGGCCGCGAGAAGTGGACCGATGAAACCCGCCGTCCCGCCAAGCACGAGCGGCAGGCCCACGAGGAGCGCCTGCAACCAACCCCCAAACGACCCGCGCACGAGGGCATCGCCGAGCCCGATCTCGACGAGGCCCATGCCGGCCGCGAGGAGCGCGAGCCGGAACAGCACGGCGCCCATCACATCGCCACGTGGCTCTTGGCGGGCGTCGCCAGCGCGTAGGCCACGAGCGCCACGAGGGCCACCAGGAAGAGCACGCCAGCGACGATGAACGCCCGTCGACGGCCCGGCGAGCGGTACCGGCTGCGGTCGACGAACGGCACGAGGGCGAGCGCGCCGACGAGCAGGCCCGGCGCCCAGAGCAGTGCCGGCAGCCCGAACCAGTCCTCGAACGGGTAGAACGGCAGGAACATCCACCAGGGCTTCGAGACTTCCACGCTCGGGTTCGGGCTCCCGCCGAGCGGCGTGCGCACGAGCAGCGAGAGGACGGTCGTGATCCCGAGGATGATGAGCCCGAAACCCGCCATCCGGACGAGGTGGGCGGCGAAGGTCGAGCCCTCCTTCGACGGTTCCGGGCCACCGTCGGTCGCGGCGTCGAAGTCCGCCGGCAGCGGCGAGATGCCGTGGCGCTTGACGAGCAGGAAATGGGCGATGAGGAGGAACGTCCCGAGCGCGGGCAGGATCACGACGTGGGCGATGTAGAGCCGCCCCACGATCGGCAGGCTCGCCCCGAAGGTCGGCGAGAACCAGAACCCAAAGGCGCCGATCAGATCCCCGATCTCGACGTTGTGGCCGAGCGCCTCGAACCCCTCCTGGTCCCATTTGAGGACGGTGCCGGTGAAGATGAGCCCGACCGTGATCGTGAGGAGGCCGAGCCCGATGAGCCAGTTGAGCTCGCGGGGGCGCTTGTAGGCGCCGGTCAGATAGACCCGGCCCATATGGAGCAGGACCGTGGCCATCACGAGGTTGGCGGTCCAGAAATGGATGCCGCGCACGATGTCGCCGAGCGGCGCCGCGTTCATGATGTACAGCACGCTCTCGCGGGCGGCCTCAGGCGTCGGATGGTAGAACTGGGCGAGCCAGACGCCGGTCGCCGCGAGGATCAGGAACCCGAAGAAGCTGATCCCGCCCAGGATGTAGCCGATCCCGTTCGCGTGCGCCGGAACAGGGTAGGCCAGGCCGGAGAGGCCGAGGCGCTCATCGATCGCGTGCCACGCGCGGCGCCAGCTGCCCCCGGGCGCGGTCGTTGCCCTCGCCGTCATCGAGCTCCTCCCGTGTCGACCGGATCGCGAGCGCTCCGGGCCCCAGCTTGTATGCGCATCACCGCAGGAGTGTGGCGCTGGAGCTACTCCATGTCCACGACTGCCGGCGAGGCATTCGCGAGGGCCGGAAGGACGCGGCTCCAGGCACGCCCAGTGGACTGCCACAAGCTGAGAACGATGTGAGTACAGGCTGGGGAACGCCTGAGGAACGTGCGCGTTGGCCCATCGTCGGCGCCCGCCTATCGGTTCGATTTCGTGTGGCGACGGCCGGCCGGCAAAGAACGAGCCCGCCGAAGCGGGCTCGTTCTGGGGGGGAGGGAGGGCGAGCGATCAGGCGGCGGGGACTCCCGAGCGCGCCGGGGCCGCGACCCCGGCCCGCGTCGAGCGACGGATCGAGAGAAGGACGTTGAGGCTGACCGCGGAGAGGATGAGCTGGATGACCGGCATGACACTGTCGAGATCGACACCCTCACCGTTCGGGTCGGCGGCGATGATCCAGAGGTGATTGGCGCCGCTCATGAGGTGGAAGTTCACGTTCATGATGATGGCGACGACGCCTGAGAGGACGATGAGCGAGAGGATGATGCTGCGGCCGCGGATCGCCAACCGCGACCAGCGGGCCAGCCAGACGAGCGGGGCGACGATCAGGACGATGCCCAGGGCGAGTTCGCCGGCCATCACGAGATAGCCGAACAGCTGCCCGTTGGGGATGACGATGCTGTCGAGGAACGACTTGTAGGGACCCGTCAGGTCCTTGGCCTGGTCGGAGAGCGTGCCCGCGAGGCCCGAGGCGAAGTCGCCGGCGAGCACCTTCGAGAGCCCCGACATGAGCCACTCGTAGCCCAAGAAGATCTGCACGGCGAGCAGGCCTACGAGGAAGGGCCGCGCGTCGCCCTCGAGCGAGGGGGTGCGAGCAGATGAGCGATCCATGGTCCAATACTCCCTGTCGGCCGTGAGCCCGAGCCTCTGTGTGTCGATCCGCCGTGCTGGCGGTTTCGAGATGTCGATGACCGGAGCCTGATCGGCGTACCTGAGACTCCGATGAACACAGCCTGAGACTTGCGGTTCGTTTTCGACCTGGGAGGTCAGGCGCGGAGGGCCAGCCGACGCTCTCCGTTCCCGCTCAGCCCGCGCTCAGGCAGGACTCACCTCGCCCTGCCAGCATGAGGCTCGACCCCGAGGCTCGCCCCAACCGGCGCGCTGCGGGCGCCAACGACCGACCTGTAGTAGAAATGGCGACAACCGCCAGCCCCAGATGGAGGGAGCGCAACGTGATCGAGGCCGTCTTCGAGGCGGGGGGCCTGCTGCGGGCGAGCAGCGCGGGCGCGCTCGAGCGCCACCTCGCCCGCCAGCGGGGCGTGCAGGACGTCGAGGCGAACCCGGTTGCCCAGCAGGTGAGCGTCCGCTACGACGACACCGTCATCGGCGCCGACGCGATTGAGGCCCTGATCCGCGACTTCGGCTGCGGCTGCGGCGGCGAGGTCGTGCCCGCCCATCTCTGCCAGGGCGAGACGCCGGCGGCGATGGGGAGCGCCGTCTCCCACGAGGCGGCCCACCCCGCCCCGCCCGCCGGCGGGCACGCCGGGCACGCCATGGCGGGGCCCGCAGCTGAGCATGCCGGCCATGTGATGGCCGGGCCCGCCGTCGCTCACGCCGGCCATGCTTTGCCTGCCGCCGCCCCCGCCGCCCCCGCCGCCCAGCCGGCGGGCGAGATGGCCGCCATGGCCCACGCGATGGGCCATGGCGCCGGGATGAGCATGGACGCCATGGTGCGCGACATGCGCAACCGCTTCCTGGTCGCGCTGGTGCTGGCGATCCCGGTCACGCTCTACTCGCCGCTCTTCAAGGACGTCTTCAAGGCCGAGGTGGCCACCCCGTTCGGGATCGACACCAAGATCGTCCTCTTCATCCTCACCACGCCCGCGGTCCTGTGGAGCGGCCAGATCTTCTTTGTGGGCGCATACCGGGCGCTCCGCCACCGGACCCTCGACATGTCGGTCCTCGTGGCGCTCTCGGTCGGGAGCGCGTATGTGTTCAGCCTGGCCGGCACCTTCCTGTACCGCGGCGACGTGTTCTATGAGGCGTCGATCGATCTGCTCGTGTTCGTCCTGCTCGGCCACTGGTTCGAGATGCGCGCACGGTCAGGGGCGTCGGACGCGATCCGCGCCCTGCTCGATCTCGCGCCGCCCAGGGCGACGGTCCTCCGCGACGGCGAGCCGGTGGAGGTGTCGACCTCGGAGGTCGTTCCCGACGACATCGTCCTCATCCGCCCTGGCGACAAGATCCCGGTCGACGGGATCGTCGTCGAGGGATCGTCGAGCGTCGACGAGTCGATGCTCACCGGCGAGAGCGTGCCGGTCGACAAAGCGGTCGGCTCCGCCGTCATCGGCGCCTCGATCAACAAGACCGGCAGCTTCCGATTTCGGGCGAGGAAGGTCGGTGCCGACACCGCCCTCGCGCAGATCGTGCGCCTGGTGCAGCTCGCCCAGAACTCGAAGGCACCGGGCCAGCGCCTTGCCGACCGCGCCGCCCAATGGCTCGTCGCGATCGCCGTCGTGCTCGGTCTCGCGACGTTCTTCGGCTGGCTCACGATCGGCGGCTCCACGTTCGTCTTCGCGCTCACGCTCGCGATCACCGTGGTCGTCATCGCCTGCCCCGATGCGCTCGGGCTCGCGACCCCGACCGCGATCATGGTCGGGACCGGTCTCGGTGCCCTCAACGGGATCCTGTTCAAGAACGCAACCGCCCTCGAGCAGGCGTCGAAGGTGGGAACGGTCGTCTTCGACAAGACCGGCACCCTCACCGTCGGCGAGCCCCGGGTGGTTGAGCTCGTGGCGAGCGCGAACCCGGTCGGCGAGGACGACCTGCTCCGACTGGCCGCCTCGGCCGAGGCGTCGAGCGAGCATCCCCTGGCGACCGCGGTCGTGGCCGCAGCGAAGGAGCGGAGCATGGCGCTCAGCGCGGCGACCGACTTCGGGGCCGTGCCCGGCCATGGCCTGGAGGCCCGGGTCGACGGGCGGACCGTCCTGATCGGCAATGCGAAGCTCATGCGTGACCGCAGCGTCGGGTTCGAGGCGTTCGATGCGCGGGCAGCCGAGCTCGAAGGCGCCGGTCGGACGGTCATGCGGGTCGCCGTCGACGGCGAGGCGGCCGGGATCATCGCGATCGCCGATGCCGTTCGGCCCTCCGCTCGCGAGGCCATCGAGCGCCTCCATCGGATCGGCGTCCGGG
>JAJYJR010000355.1 GCA_021789355.1 Chloroflexota bacterium
AGCCGTCACGCTGGTGCGCGATCCGGTACCGCTTCCCGAGCCCCTCGACCGAGATGACGACGTCGCTCACGTCAGATCACGTCGGCGAAGGTGCGCTCGGTGCGGCGGAAGTACGCCAGCCCGGTCACGAGCACGAGCGCGGTCACCGCGGTGGACACGAGCATCGCCCCGACGGGCGGGGCCGAGCCCCCGAGCAGGGCCCAGCGGAACCCCTCGACCACGCCGGTCATCGGGTTGAGCTGGAATACGAGCTGCCACTTCGACGGGACGATCGAGGCGGAATACGCCACCGGCGAGGCAAACAGCCAGAGCTGCACGATGAAGGGCACTGCGTACCGGACATCCCGGTAGCGCACGTTGATGGCCGACAGCCAGACCCCGACGGCGAGCGCCGCGGCGACGGCCAGCACCGTCAGCGGGAGCAGCCAGACCACTTCGACCGTGGGCCACACCCCGAAGTACAGCATCAGGAGCGCCAGCAGTGCCATCGCGATCACGAAATCGAGGAGGAACGAGCCGACCGCCGCCGCCGGCAGCAGCAGCCTCGGGAAGTAGACCTTCTGGAGCAGATTGGCCGAGTCGACCAGGCTGTCGGACGCGCCGATGAGGCTGGCCGAGAACAGTGTCCAGGGGACGAGCGCGCTGTACGCGAAGAGCGGGTACGGGGTGCTCCCCGGGTTGAGTGCGCCGACGCGCCCGAGGAAGAGCGTGAAGACCACCATGAGCAGGAACGGCTGGGCCACGGCCCAGGCCGCGCCGAAGGCCGTCTGCTTGTAGCGGACCTTGAGGTCGCGCCAGACGAAGAAGTAGAGGAGCTCGCGGTAGGCCCAGAGTTCGCGAAGGTCGAGGGCCGCCCAGCCCGGGCGCGGGCGGATCTCGACGGTGGCTGCGAGGGGCGGGCTCGGCATCTCGGCGTTCACTGCCGCGGATTGTCGCACCCACCGGAGGGACACCGGCAACCCTACCGACGGGCTACTCGACGTGACACACTTGGTGATCGCGATGACACTGCCCCTCGTCTCCATCGTCACGCCCTCGCTCAACCAGGGCGAGTTCATCGAGGCTGCCATCACATTCGGCCGGCCGCGCGGTGGCCGCTGAGGGGGGCGAGGGGGCGGAAGTGCGCGTCCTGCACGTGGTCCGTCGTTTCGTGCCGCTCGAGGGTGGGACGGAACGATACGTTCACGACTTGGCCTCTGCTCAGGCGCGGCGCGGCCACGAAGTGCGTGTTGTGACGCTGGATCGCGACTGCACCGGGGTCGTGTCGGGACGACTCCCCCGTCGTGGAGACCTTGACGGTGTGCACGTCGAGAGGCTACGCGGCACCGGCGGACGGCGTTGGGCAGTGACTTGGGATCCCTTGGCGTTGATCCGGGAAATCCGCCGATCGGAAGTGGTTCACATCCATGACCTGCGGTTCATGCTCGGTGCCTCAGCGGTGGCGGCGCGAGAGCTGGGTCGACCTCTGATCGTCCACACGCACGGTCTTGTGTTCCACACAACCAGTCTGGCTTGGTTGAAGAACCTGGTGTTCGCCGCGTATTACACGCCGGTTCTCCGCTTGGCCGATGCTGCCATCATCGCGGTAAGTCCGTCGGATGCCGAACTCGTGAAGGTTCACGCGACCCCCCTCGCTCGGCGAGTCCGACAGCTCGACGCCGCGATCGACCTTCGTCCGTATCGCCGGGTCCGGCGCAACCCTCATCCTGGCGCTCTGCTCTATTTCGGTCGCATCGACGCGAACAAGGGGCTGGATCGCCTCATGGATCGCCTGGGTGAGCTGCCCGGAGAGTGGACGCTGACGGTCGCGGGCGACGGTCCTCGATGCCACCGCACCGACCTGCAACATCGGGCTGAGCGGCTTGGCATTGCCGAGCGGATCCGTTGGTCGGGTAGGTACACGCAGGGTGACCTGGAGCGCCTACTGGGTACAGCGGCTGCCGCCGTATTCCCAAGTCGTGCAGAGGGGTTCGGCCTGACACTGGTGGAAGCCATGGCAGCCGGTGTCCCAGTTGTGGCGAGCGGCATCTCCTCGTATTCGCGGATCCTCGGCGGCGGCCGATTCGGGACGGTCGTGGACTTCGACACGCCGGATGCGACCGTGGCCATCGCGGAGGTGCTGGCCGGACGAGGCCTCGTGGCTGCGATGCCGGCTCGATCTCGCGCCGAAGATTACGCTATCGAGAAGCTAGCCAATCGGATCGACGGTCTCTACGCCGACTTGGGCGTCCGGGCCCTCGATAGCAGCATCCACCAGAGGAATCGAGGGTCATCCCACAGATAGCGACGAGCTAGCCTGCGCGGCTCGTGCGCAAGTCTGTAGGCCCACTCCAATCCGACGAGCGTCATCCACCGAGGGGCAGCGTGGACTCGCCCGGCGAGCACGTCAATCGCGGCTCCCACGCCTACCAGCACGACACCCGGTAAGTCGCCCGCGTGCGCGCGCATCCAGAGTTCCTGCTTCGGAGCGCCCAGCCCGACAAACACGACAGCCGCACCTGACTCGCGAAGGCGGCAGACGGCTCTTTCGTCCTCAGGTGAGCCGATGACAAGCGCCGCGGACGGACTCAACGCCTCTGCCACTCGCACACCCCGGCGCCGCATCTGTGCCCCAGCCACCTCCGCGGTCCCTGGCGGTCCGCCGAACAGCGCGATGGCCACGGGATCATTCGCCAAGACGCTTGCCACGGCTTCGGGGAGCAGACGTCCAGTGACGGTGCCGCGCAGAGGCGTGCCTGCGATTCGAGACCCGTACACGATCCACATTCCGTCAGGAACTCGCAGGCGAGCACCTGCCAGCGCGGCTCGGAAGGCCTGATCGGCGCGTGCCTTTACGACGTGATCCACGTTCGGAGTGCAGACGTAGCCTCCCGATCGCTCTCTCGCCCACTGCGCTATCAGGGCCACCGCCTCCCCGAAGCCGATGTTGTTCACCGCGATGTCGCAAATCTGGATGACCGTGCTGGCCTCCGGAGACTGGTCGCCCGTGGCGCGAGGAGGCGACGCACCTGGACGAAGATCCAGTAGCGCCGCGTCCATCGCCCGCCGCAGGTGGCCCGGCCCAAAGGTAGCCAGGACCGCGTCCCGGGCTGCGGATGTCAGCGCACATCGGAGATCGCGGTCCTGTTGCAGACTCACCACGGCCCGTGCGAACTCCTGTGGTGTTTCCGCCAGGACCACGTGCTCGCCGGGCGTCAGGCTGAGCCCTTCAAGGCCAAGCCGGGTTGTCACCACCGGGATGCCGGCTGCCGCTGCCTCGAGGATCTTGACGCGAGTGCCGGCCCCCGAACGAAGGGGGACCACCAGCACCCCAGCCGCCTCGAGGTGCGGCAGCACCACGTCCACCGTCCCGGTCACAGTAGTCCCGGGACTCCGTGCGGCCTCGCGCTGCATCCTGGGTGTGGGACTCCTGCCGATCAGGACCAGCCGGTCGGGTCCGCCTGCCCGTCTGATCGTCGGCATGATGCTGCCCATCAGCTCCAGCGCCGCGGCTTCGTTGGGCGGGTAGTCGTAGGCTCCCACAAAGGCCACCGCGTTGATCCCACGATCGCGGATGGCATCTGCCGGGCGCGGGACGACATTCGGCACCACATGCAGTCGGTCGGCGGGGACGGAACCCGAGAGCCTGGCCAACTCGACGTTCGATGACACCCAGACCTGGTCCACCCGGGCGTAATCGCGTCGCTCCATCCGCGAAACCGAGAGCAGATCGATCGCCGCGCGCAGCCGAGTGGCGATGCTGGGGCCCGCGCGAAGTACCCGTCGGTTCATGACCGCGAGGCTCTCGTCCGCGTCCGCGACAACCGCGGCGCCGTGCGTCCTCGCCGCGTCCACGAAGGGACCAAGACACGGACGCGCCAGTACCACGACGTCGGCTGCCAAGGCAGTCTGGACTTGTTGCAGGGCGGTTGGCAGACCGGCACGGACCGCGCGCTGAAGCACCACGTGTCGTCCGAGTACCGCGCCTATTCCTAGGTCTGCAACACGCAGCGCCGTCTGTTGACGTCGTCGGGAGTGGCGCACCACCGCCTCCTCCCAAGCTGGGAAGCGCGGATCCGGACGATCGAACGCGAGAACAGTCACAGGACCCCGCTCGGCCAGCATGTCGTGGATTGCCGCGGCCCGAAGCCGTCCTCCGCTCGTGGTTGGCCATGGGTAGTCGGGTAGAACCATCACAAAGCGAGCCGGGCCCCCGGCGTCGTTCACGGCTCGCGGGACGGCATCGTCCGTTGGTCGGGGCTCGATCGCGCTGCGGACGCTAGGCTCCAGGCCGAATCCCGCCGTCGAATTCGCGGTGACGCAGTCGATCTTGCCCGCCTTTCGTCTCTGCCGACGTGGCCCCATAACGAGTTCCCTCGGCTCGGGTCAATAGAAGGTAGCACGCGCCGTGCGCCACACCGACGACCTTGTCTCAAGCCTGCCCGCCTTGTTCAAAGCCCAATGGCTCACCGGCATGCGATGATCGCCAGGACGTGACCGACCAGCGACCGATCGTCTCGATCGTTACGCCGACCCTCAACCAGGCCGGGTTCATTGAGGATGCCCTCGCGTCGGTAGCCGGGCAGACGTATGAGCCGATCGAGCATATCGTGGTCGATGGTGGATCGAACGACGGCACGCTTGAGATTCTGAGGCGCTGGGGCGAGACCGGCCGCATTCGGTGGATCAGCGGGCCGGATCTTGGCATGTATGACGCGATCAACAAGGGACTTGCGATCACCTCTGGGTCGATCTTGGCGTACCTGAACAGCGACGATCTGTACTTTCCGTGGACAGTTGCGGCCGCCGTCGCGGGCCTTGCTCGTCGGCCGAAGGCGGGGGCGGTATTCGGGGACTCGATCACGGTCGAGTTGTCGACCGGTGCGCAGTACGCCGTATTCCAGCCACCGTTCCGGCGCTCGATCGTCGCGGCGGCGGGGCCGTGGGCGGGCTTGATCGTTCAGCCCACGGTCTTCTGGAGACGTTCGGCGTGGGAGACAATCGGCCCATTCGACGCGAACCTGCGCTTCGTAGGCGATCGGGAATACTTCCTTCGTCTCGGCCGCCTGTTCCCCGTTGAACGTCTGGATGAGTTTCTCGCGATTGAACGTCACCACGCAGCGGCGCTCAGCACGGCGCAGCGAGAGCAGCTTGCCAGAGAGGACCAGCGCGCTATTCGACGATCAGTGGATTGGCACACGCGGCTTCGCGTGCGCACCTACGCTGCTTGCTGGCGTCGCGTGCTATGGGCTCGGTTCGCACTCGCCGTCGTGGGTGGCCGGACGGGCGGCCCGTGGTCAGGGCTGCGCACCTCCGGGATGCGGCTTTCACCCTGGCGTGCTCTGCTCGCCCAACTCCCGCGGGTGGGCTATCGCTTTCTGCCGGACGCCATCCGAACGGATTGTGGATTGGCTGGCCGGCAACCCTGACCCTCCCCCTGACGCTGCGGCAACATCTGACGTGCCGGCTCGAGGATCTCTGGGGAGTCAGGCGCCACGCGCATCCAGCGGCCGGCGGCGGAGGTCGCCGGGCTCACCGTGGTGCCCTACGGCAAACGCGACCCGGAGAGTCACCTGACTCGCCGGAACGGATACCGGGCGCTGAGCTGGGACGACCCCTGATCGTGGTGGGCGACGGACCGGAGCTGGTCGGGCTCCGCCGACTGGCCGGGCCGACCGTCGCGTTCCGGGGGTTCATCCCGCGCGCCGAGGCAGTCGACCTGCTGCGCTGCTGCGACGCATACCTGGTGCCGGGCGTCGAGGACTTCGGGATCGCGCCGGTCGAGGCGATGGCCGCCGGCAAGCCGGTGATCGCGTTCCGGGCCGGGGGCGCCACCGAGACCGTGGTCGACGGCGTCAGTGGCGTGTTCTTCGACGCGCCGACCCCCGACGCCGGTCGCGTCCTGAGACTGCTGGAAAAGTGAAGACGGCGTAGGTTCCGAGGCGGAAGTTGCAAACCGCATCAGGAGACCCACGCCGTGGACCAGAGAATAGCCCCGTCCGTCCAGATCGAGAGCGCCATCGAGGCGGTCCTCGCCGGCGGCCTCGGTGATCCCGACGCCCTGAGCCAGCTCGGCCGCCTGGGTGCCCAGCTCGTGCTGCAGCGTGCGGTCGAGGATGAGGTGGCGACCTTCCTCGGGCGCCTGCGCTATGAGCGGACGCCTGACGCCGCCGGCTCGCGCAATGGCCACCGACCCAGGCGCGTCCAGACCGCCGAGGGCGAGATCACCGTGGCCATGCCCCAGGTCCGGGGCACCCTCGTACGGTTCGTGTCCTCGGTCATTCCCGACACCCGCTCGGTCATCCGCACCCGGCCGCTGGAGGCGCTCGTCATCGGGGCGTACGTGCGGGGCCTCTCGGACC
>JAJYJR010000356.1 GCA_021789355.1 Chloroflexota bacterium
GGTTGATCGATCCGCCCGTGCCGTCCCGGTACGGGTTCGGAGAACGCGGGACCACCGCAGTTCGGGTGGGGCGGCGGACGACGACGCGCACCTCCTCGGGCAGGCTCCCCGATCTGCCATCGTCGCCGAGGCACACGAGGCACACGCGATATCCCGCCCGTGCGAGCGTGGCCGCCTCGCGACGTACGCGGCTGTCGTAGGTGATGTCGCCGTACACCGCCATGCCGACCGTCGCTGCGCCGTGACGCTGCGGGATCTCAGGCATGGATCCACCTCGAAGAATGCCGGGCGCCTGGAGGGCGCGTGGGCGTGAGTACCGGCACGAGGGTGGGCTCCTCCTCGGAAGTGGGCGCGGCGTCAGCTACGAGCAGGAGCATCAGCAGCGCCCACGTCATCCGGTCCTGGAGGATGTCGCCGCTCACCATCGCGTTGAGAAAGAAGAACAGGAACAGGAGCCGGACTATCCCCGCCGGACCGCGCGGAAGCCGTCGGGTCAGCGCGAGCGACACCAGGCCGATCAACAGGAAGAGTCCGGCCAGCCCGGATTCGGCGGCGACCTGGAGCACGGCGTTGTGCGGGTACGTGTCGCCTGCAGCGGTGCCGAGGAGAGTCGGGCTCATCGTCGCGAACGCCGACACGCCCCAACCGAGGATGGGCCGCTCTTCGAACATCGTCAGGGCGACTCCGAAGAGTTGCATGCGCGCCTCGGACGACGTGTCCGCAGGCGACGCCGCAGGCGTCGATGACACCGCTCCTTCGACGAAGCCCGCGAAGATAGCGAACCGCTGGACTGACTGGACCGGCAGCAGCCCCGAGCCAATCGTCATCACAAGAGTGGCGAGAGCAGCGCCTCCCAGCACGGTCACGGGCCTCCAGTCCCTGCGGCGAGGTCGGGCAATGTAGTCGAGCAGCCCCAGCCCACCGAGCGCCAGGAGGACCAGCAGGGGACCCCGCGACCCAGACGCGACCGCGACGATGAATGCGGCCGGAGTGAGGATGGCCATTGACACGCGGGCGACCGCCGTGCGCGACCGGAGGACGAAGGTCAGACCGAGGAGCGGCACGAGCAGGGCCGCGCGACCGACCGCGATCGTGTTCGCTCCGAGAACGACGAGTGGCGCGCCCCCCGTGGACGTTCCGTCCAGCAGCTGGGTCATCCCCATGACGACGACGACCACACCGACGATGAAGACCGTCCACAGGAACTGCCGGACATGGCGCGGGTCGGAGGCGCACCGCAGGGCGGCAGGCGTGATCGGCACGATCACGAGGCCCCAGAACCCTGCCACCGCCCCCAGGGAGAGCTGCTGATCCGGCGCATGGAGGACCCCGGCGAGCAGCAGCAGGCCGAAGGCGCACCACAGGACCAACCCGGAGTTCGACCAGAAGCGTGGCCGATGGTCGCGCAGCACCGGTACGACCTGGAGCGCGTTGAGGCCGGCGAGCACCGCAGTGATGTCGACCGGGATGTACGGCTGGATCGCCGCCTTGTAGAACGGCACCAGGACCAGCGCGGCGAGTACGACGCCCGGCATGCGCGCGGCCGCGAACGCGGCGACAAGGGCCAGCGCGAGCAGGAGCCCGGCCTCCGGTCCGGCCAGCGTCACGACGGCAGCGATGGTCGCCCCGAGCAGGAGTGCCCACAGGAGCATGAGGGTGCCCTGCGCCGTCATGCGAGCGGCCGCGGCGCGGCTCCGGGTCGGATCGAGGGCCTCCCTCATGCCACATCGCCTCGACAACCGATTCGATCGTCGCCAGTGGTACCGACGCCGGCGCCTGGGCGGGCTGCCGCCGGAATCGGCTGCGCACTGTGGTTGAGCGTAGTCATACTGTACTCGGGGGCAAGGCCCGAATCGCACGGTCGCTCATTCCTCCCACCGCGCCTCCGGGCCGCTGCGGGGAACCATCATGGCGACGACGAGGATCAGGCGCCGGCTCGACAGCGTCCTCCCCCGGGGGGAGTTCGGTCGCGGCGTGCTGACTCTCGTGGCCGGCACAGGCACCGCGCAGGTCATCGTGATCGCCAGCTCACCGATCCTGACCCGCCTGTACCTGCCGGCCGACTACGGCGTCTACTCCGTCGCGATCTCGATCCTGGCAGTGCTCGTCACGATCACCTGCCTGCGCTACGAGTACGCGGTGCCGCTGCCGGAGACTGACGTCGCTGCGGCCAATGTGCTCGCGCTGTCGCTGCTGACCGCCGTGACCCTGAGCCTGGCGACAGCCGTGGCGCTGGTGCTGTTCGGCCACGACCTGCTCGCGGTGTTCGGAGCTGCCGTCCTGGCTCCCTACGTCCCGCTCATGGCCCTGGGCCAGCTCGGCGCCGGCATCGTTTCGGCGCTCACCAACTGGGCGGTCCGGACCAAGACCTTCTACGAGATCGCGGCAACCCGGATGACCCAGAGCATCACGCTCGTCGGAGCACAGATCGGACTCGGGGCGGTGGCGCTGGGCGCGCCGGGCCTGTTCATCGGTGATGTCGCGGGACGCATCACCGGTTCCAGTCGACTGGCCCGCGCGGCCTGGCGGTCCCACGCGTCGTCGTTCAGGCTCGTGTCGTGGTCCGGCATCGTACAGGCGGCGACGAGATACCGTCGCTTCCCCATCTTCTCGAGCTGGTCCGCGCTGCTCGCGGCGCTTGGACTCCAGGCGCCGCTGCTGGCGCTGGTCGCCCTGTACGGGGCGACGGTGGGAGGCGAGTATGCCCTCGCCGCCCGGGTATGCGCCGTTCCCCTGACCCTCGTTGCGGGGTCGGTCGGGCAGGTGTTCATTGCCGATGCGGCCAGACTCGTGCACACGCAGCCGGCTGCCATCCTGCGCCTTTTCGGTCGGACCACCGGCTGGCTCGCACGCTCATCCGTGGGCCCTGCGATCATCCTCGGCATCGCCGCCCCATTCCTGGCCGAGCCAGTGTTCGGGCACGGATGGCGCGAGGCTGGCCTGTTCGTGGCCATCCTCACCGCTTCCTATTTCCTGGAGTTCGTGATGACCGCGACCGGCGACGTGCTCTACGTCATCGAGCGACAGGATCTGCAACTGGCCCGGGAAGTCGTCCGCTGCGGTCTGATCGCCGGCGCGGTCCCGCTGGCGGCGACGCTGCATTTCTCGCCGGTCTGGTCGATCGCCCTGCTCAGCGCGGCACGCTGCGTGACGTATGTACTGTACGGCGGCGTGTCCTGGTATGCGATCCGCGGTCGCGTCCGCGAGGCCCTGGCGCGCTCCATGCCGGGCCCCGACCCGATCAGCAGCCCCCCACCGACGGTCGCGTGAGTGCCGTGCGGGACGCGCCGACCGACCTGGAGGCGCCGCCCCTGCCCGCCCCGAGGGACGGGCGGGTCAGCGCTTCCCGGGATGCGGACCTCGCTACGGTCGCGCCAGCGGTCGCGCCGGTGCTCCTCGTCCGCACCGCCAACACGTACGTCGAGGAGCGCCGGTACGTCTTCGACGTGGTGCTGTCGGAATGGCTCGGTCTTGCCTACGAGCTCGAGTTCGAGGATCGAGGCTTTGTGTCGATCCGACTCGCGGGGGATCCCGCGAACCGCGAGCTCACCCTGCCGGACGGACTCTTCGCGACGGATACGGGCGCCTGGCTGACGCAGTCGTCGATGCCCACCCTGCCGTTGGCAGACGTCGCGCTCGATGCGGTCGATGCGGATGGCCCCGCCCGGCGGAATAGTCCAAGAGGTCAACTGCCGGTCCTGTATGGGAGGCCCGGCTCGTCGGGGAGCCCACTGGCGCGCACGGGGGACGGGCTCGACCTGTCGGTGGACGCGTTCGGCGGCGTCTTCTTCCTGCTCACGCGGTACGAGGAGCTGGCGAACCCGGTGCACGACCGGCACGGGAGGTTCCCCGCCGGTGCCTCCCTCTGCGACCGGGCCGGATTCCTCGAGCGTCCCCTCGCGGACGAGTACGTGGACCTGCTCTGGACGGCGATCCACACGCTCTGGCCGGCGCTGGTGCGGCGGCCGGCCGCCTTCCGCCTTCGGCTTACGCATGACATCGACCGACCCTGGACCGCGGTGGGCCAGACGCTCGGGAACGCCGCGCGATCCGTGGTCGGCGACGTCTTCCACAGGCGCGACGCGACCCTTGCCGTACGGCGTGTGCTCGCGATCGTGGACGCACATAGCGACCGCGTGGACCGCGATCCGCTCGACACGTTCGACTTCCTCATGGGCGTGAGTGAGCACCACGGCCTGACCAGCACGTTCTACGTGATGGCAGGCAATGTCCCCGGCGATCCGGACTTTCGCTACCGGCTCGCCGGACCCCGGTTCACGGATCTCCTGCGGCGGATCCACGAGCGTGGGCACGAGGTGGGCCTCCACGGGAGCTACGCAAGCTTCAAGTCCGCCGAGCGGATGCGGATGGAGCTCGACGCACTTCGAACAGCGTGCCGCGCCGCAGGCTTCGAGCAGCCGGCGTGGGGCGTCAGGCAGCACTTCCTGCGCTTTGACAACCCGCTGACGTGGCGCTGCCAGGCCACGGTGGGGCTCGCGCACGACTCGACGCTCGGGTTCGCGGAGCGGATCGGTTTTCGCGCCGGCACGTGCCGCGAGTACCCGGTCTTCGATCTCGTCGAGCGGCGGCGCCTCGCCGTCCGGGAACGACCGCTTGTCGTCATGGACGCGACGCTGCTCGAGTACATGCACCTGGCCGCCGACGAAGCCGCGGCCAGGACCCGGGGGGTCGTGGACGTGTGTCGCCGCCACGGCGGCGACGCTGTGGTGCTCTACCACAACAGCACGTTGCCGGAGCCCCGCATGCGACGTCACTACCGCGAGCTCGTCGAGGAGCTCACCGGGTCACGATGAGCCGGCCCGTTCGTAAACCAGGCCCGACGTCGACCGCCGAGGGTCAGGCGGCCTTCGGGGCAGGCTCTCAGTCGCGGAGGCCCGAACGAGTCGGCATGTGCGCCAGGAGCCACCCGGCGAGGGACCCGAGGGCGAGGCCGGCGATCAGTCCCGTCAGGTTGTCCACGATATCAGCCGACTCGCACTGTCGCGAGAGCATCGGCACGAGCAGCTGCGTCCCCTCGATCAGGAATGGGAAGGCGGCCGCCGTGACGATCAGGATTGCCTTGGACCGGGATCGAGGCAGGAGTGCGAGGCAGACTCCGAGCGGGAGGAACAGCAGGACGTTGCCGCTGACGTCGCCCACCCTCAGCAGATCCTGCAGCGAGGCGAGCCCCATCCGGCTGAGGTCGCAGGTTCCCGGGTGCTCCGCCCCCGAGGCTCCTGCCGTGTGGGGCGTCAACGTCGCCGACGCGATGATCCCCGCGAACAGCACCAGCCCGAAGGCCAGCGCCCGGGGCCCTCCGAGCGCGCGGGCCACGCGCCCGCTCAACAGCGCGCCCACGGCGAGCGACGCACCGACGCCCGGCAGGAATCCCGGAAGCTGGTTCATGGCGCCTGGTCTCGCCGCACGGCCGTGATCCTCCGGATCCGACGTTGACCTTGCTGGCCAGTGTAGGCAGGTCCCACCTCGTTCTGGCCCCGGAACAGGGAAAGCGGTTCAGTCGCGCACCGCCCGGTGGCTCCGCACGGCCGCCACCTCGTGGTGGTTGGCCATCGCGGCCGCTGCGTGCCCGCCTCGGGCGGCACCGGTCCGGCCCAGGGACTTGGACCGGTGCGCGGGTGCTCGCGCAGACGGTCATGGAGGCCGAGGTCACCGAGCCAAGCGGGGTGCCCAACGGGGAGCGCTACCGGAGCATCGTCCGACCCGCCGCAACGGGTGCCGGGAACGGCGCAGGCGCAGCACCAGCAGCGTGCGAGCCGGCGCTTGGGCCTGTGGAGCCTGGGCTGAGGCAGTCGCCCGGGTCCTGGACTGGCGAGGTGACGGGGCGCGCGTGTCCGCCTGCCGGCGGAGCCGCACGCGCGCCGGGATCTCTCTTCGGCGCGGTCAGTCGAGGACGGCGGTCACCTGCCAGCCTATGGCGGAGGGCGAGGGCGTCGGGGCCGTCGACACGGCCGAACTCAGGGCGAAGAGCAGGATGCCGAGCACCGCGATCAGGACCACGACTCCGTAGGTCGTCCGGCGGCGGCGTTGGGCACGGCGGCCCATGGTCACCCCCGACCGGTGTCCCGTTCTCCGCTTGGCCTGCGGCATCAGATCCTCCTGGCCGGGAGTGTAGCGAGGAGCGGCGACCTCGACCGCGCACGGGCTTGGGATACGGGGTGCGCGAGGCCGTGTCACGTAATAGTGGATGGCCGGTGCGTGGGCGCACATGACCACTGCCTCTCGACCGGGGGACCTTCGCGTGCTCGTGAGCCGCAACGCGTCCGCCTAGCCTCTGTGGATGCGTGAACGTGGCACCTGCCACGTTCGGCCT
>JAJYJR010000357.1 GCA_021789355.1 Chloroflexota bacterium
GCCGCCACGGCCTGATCGCCCCCGTCGAGAACCCGGTTCACGTCATCCGGACGGGTCGGGGGTGGGGCCAGATCTGAGCATCACGGTGGGGCCAAATCAGGCCATCATTCCCAGGCGCTCGTCCCCGGCCTTGACCAGGAGGGCGTTCACGCCGAGCTTCTGGGTGTTCAAGAAGTAGACCGTGCCGGGCGCCAGAGTGCGTTCATCGAACGCACTGTCAATCACAGTGAGCCTGTCTGGGCCGAGCTGAGAGGAGCTCGACAGCATCTTCCGTCGCGTCTGCTCATTCAGCTCTGGCTGGTCGGTGATCCACAGGACCAGCGCCTTCGGGTCGGGTGAGGAGTCCTGGTAGCCGAAGATCAACCGCTCGATGGCAGCGGTTGCGACGATCGTCTTCCCAGACCCGGTCGGGGACGCCAGGATGACCGCCTGGTCCTCGTGAATCGTCCGTGCATCACGGCGAGAGGCACGAAGCTGGGCGACCAGCTTCTCGACTGCCGCGGCCTGGAAGTCCTTGAGGGTCACCCTCATCCGGCCGACTCCCGACCGTTCTTGAAGGATCGGAGGTAGTCGCGCGGGAGCATCCGCACCGTCAACGTGGCGGGGAGCTGTTCGGTGAGCTCCGAGAATGCGTCCTCGGAGTCAGTCAGAACGAAGACGTGAGTCACATCCTGTCGGCCATCGAGAGCGGCAAGCAGGCCCTCAACGCCAGAGGGCCGCGCAAGGAAGGCGTACGGGCCGTCCGCGGCGACGGAGAAGTCGGCGGCCCGGTCGATCCCCTCGCGCTTCCCGCGACTGCCAGCCGAGAGCCAGAGGGTCGGCAAGAGCTCATCGAAGCGTCTTCCGAGCTCGAGCTCAGCAGGGTCGAGGTAGTCGACGCGCAGGTACTCGACGTTCTCCTCAAGCCCATCCGCGTACTCGCTGCCGTCAAGGTAGGTTCCGTCAACTGGGGCTCCGTTCGGCCGGCGGCCGGTCACGGCGGCCGACACCCGTGGGCGTGTTACCGCCTCGAAGATCCCATGTCGGTCGAACTCCGGATCGCCACGGAAGTGACCGCTCCGGTTGAGATGCCGCGCAAGATCCTCTCCCACCTCGTTGTTCGTAACGAGTAAGCAGCGCCGACGACCGCCATCTTCCGCGTTGAGGAGCATGGTCGCGTGCAACGTCGTGCCCGACCCGGCGAAGGCATCCAAGATGAGCGCATCCGGCCTGTCGTGGACGAGGATGTCCAGTGTGTCGCGGACCGCGTAGAGCGACTTAGGGAAGGTGAACAGGTTACGTTCGCCCAGGAAGCTCGCGAGTAGGGCGCTGCCATAGACACCCGCGGCGTGACGGCCACGGTTCCAGATCGTCTTGACCGAGACGGGCCTGTCCTCGGCTCGCTCAAGTCGCACGACGCCGTTGTCGTCTCGCCCGACGACCCGGATCGCACCTCTCTCGATCAGCGCAGCTGTGCTATCTGCGATGTAGAGGATCGTCCACGTGTTCCGGGTGCGGTCATAACCACCGAGCTTCACGTACCCTTGCTCGATCAGGCGTTGCAGCTTCGCGGGACCAATCCGCCAACGCCCGTTCGATCCGTCGCCCCGCATCGGCCAGGCGGCCGTATGCCCGTTGACCTTGGCGCTGAGGTCCGGTTCGCCTTCCAGCAGCAGCTCACCCACACCCAAGACTCGTTGAGCATCTTCGTCGATCAGCACCGGGTAGAACGTGCCGGGGTGCCCTGCTCGCCCCGAGGACGGCCCGCCACGGATCAGACGCTCCCATCGCACGACGTTGCCGGCGCTACCCCTCGGTTGCTCTGACAGAAAGTCGTCGCCGTGCCCTACCGGCGCTGGGGCGTTTCCGAAGAACAGGAAGAACGCCTGCTCGTCTACCCGTGCGAGTCCACCGACGCGGTTCTGCCCCGTTGGGTTGGTCACGATCGCCACCATCTGGCGGCGAGCATCAGGAAAGACCTGGTCGAGCAGCATTCCGAGGTGGTGCACCTCGTGCTCGTCGATCGTCACGACCATGACCCCATCCGGCCTCAGCAACCTTCGTGCAAGCCGAAGGCGCTTCTCCATAAACGAGAGCCACTTGCTGTGTTGCCAGGAGTCGTTGTCGTCGACGTATGCGTTGTTGTAGGTCCAGTCGTGGGCTCCGGTGTTGTAGGGCGGATCAAGGTAGATGACGTCCACCTGCCCCTCGAGCGAAAAGCCGAACAAGTCGAGAGCGTGGTAGTTCTCGCCCTCGATGACGGCGTGGAATGGCTTGTCTCCGCCTCGCTCGACTCGGCCGACGGAGGTCAGGGCAGGGTAGACGGTCTCCCCGAAGGTCTTCCTCACGAGTACGTCGGTGCAGTCAACTATCTCCGGCTCGCCCGGCGCGGCGTGGCCGCGACGGGGTGCCCTCGTCTCCCCGGCTGGGATTGGGGCGACAACCAACTCCTCTCCGCGGACTTCCAGCACCCGGAGAGGCGTGTCCTTCGAGTCGCGGCGCTTCACGACCGTCGAGCCGACCCGGATCGGGGCGTTCAGGAGGAGCGTGGTCTCGGGGATATGTCGCTCGAACAACAGTCCGAACTGCTGTCGGCGCTTCAGGGTGGCGACTTCGGCCGCGATCTCCTGGCGCAGGGCGTCGTCGGCCACGAGGTCAACGAGCTGTTCGATCCGCGCCACCTGTGGGTTCCCTCCCGCACATCGAGGCTATCAGCCTACCCGCTTGAGGACCACCTGTGCGGCGCGCAGTGAGGCAGCCTGAGCGCCCCACAAGCGTCTGAAGATCCCGATCGTACTCGGTCCGCTCATCCGCCTGACGATAAGAGAAGTCCTGCTTATCCGGTTGACTCAGCCCGCCACAAGATGTGGGTTCTGAGCCGACCCAGACAAGGTCTGGCCCATCGAACGCAAGGGCCGTGCCGCAGATCGAGGGCGTCGCCATCCCGTGCCGGCTCTTCGCATCCGCAGATCGATCGTGGCTCAGGGGGCCTTTCCGCGTTCCCGTCGCTTACGGGCCCGGCGTTCCACATAGAACCCCAGGGCAAGGCCGCCGAGCAGCGCCAAGACTGCAATCGGGGCGCCATCCTCGGTCCACACCATGATCCCGGAGAGGATTGCCAGCGGAAGCCAGTGCCAGTGCACCCGCGCGAGCATGCGCCTCATGGCCAGGCGGCGTGGTCTGGGGGGCAGGTCGGGCAGTCCGGCAGACGAGCTGCGGTCATCGCGTCGTTGTGGAACCCGCATGTCCCGATCCTATGCCGCCTGCGCGTGCGTGGACACCCCCGTGGGCGAGATCGATCTTCACCGATCTCCAACGCCGCGATGCGGCACTGCGACGAGCATGCGCGACCGGTCGAGCACGTCAATCTCTGACCACTACATGTTGTGGTCTGCTGAGACAACCGGATAAGCAAGAGAGAAGTTATCGCGGAGACCGGCTCGCGAACCGCACCCGAGCCCGGGAGCTGGTCCGCGAGTTCGAGTGGGGCTGGCACGTGGGCGTTGCTCGGTCCAGGGCGGCGCGGTGCGTCCCCTGCGCGGGCCGCCCGCTCTACGCGCCGCCCGTTCCGCCGCCGCCCAGGTCGGATGACGACGGGTGGACCGGCTCCAGGCGCTTGGCGACGAAGGCGCCGCCCTGATCCTCCAGCAGGAGCTCGCGGCCGTTGAGCTGGTTGTAGCGGGCCTGGACCGCCTCGGCCCCACCCGCGGCGATGACGTGGGCGCCGTCGGCTCTCGTCTCGACGAGGTACCCAACGCCACACTCGCAGCCCGTTACGAACGCGTGGACCACCCCCTCCATCCCACGATAGCCGAGTAGGGCCGGGTAGTAGAAGACGTGCTTTCCGCAGAGCGCGTCGCACTCGACCATCGGCCCGACCAGCCGGCCCTCGGCCAGGTCCACGGCGGGGCCCCACGGGCCTATCGCAAGCGGCGCGTCCTCGACGGTTAGCAGATTCCCGCCGCAGAGCGCGATGAGGTCCGCCTCCCCGAGGCTCGAGCCTGGGGGCCAGACGATGCGCCCGGCCGGCGGCCACAGCCGCGTCAGCCCGGGGCCCGCCGACAGGCGCACCTCCACGGTCGGGGTCGTGAACCGGACGCCCTGGAGAACGAGCTGCCCGACGATGACCGTCATGAGGTAGGCGTGCGGGCGCTCGGCGGGCGAGCCGCCGGCATCGACGACGACCGGCGTCACCTGCTCATGGGCGCCGCCCGGGCCGAGGTACCGGCCGATCCAGAACTGGCTCGCGTCGAGCGGGGCGGTCGCCTCGCGCGTGTCGTAGAGCGCCCGGTACTCGCCTGGCGGCAGCCCGTAGCCGCTCGCCCGGTCCCTCTCCGGCGAGACGAGCATGGCCACCAGCGCGGTCTTCTGCGTCCACGCGGCTACGATCCCCAGGTCGGCCTCCTCAACCGCGGCGGGCTGCCCCAGGATGAGCGGTCTGAGGATCCGGCGCGCCTGTGCCTCGAGCCGGCTCATCCAGCCGCCGTTGCAGGCGGCGCACACGTCGCGCACCGTGACCTCGAACGGGCGGCCAACACCGAGGGCCCGGGGCAGGCGGTTGAGCCAGCCCGCCTGATGGGAGACCGGGGTGCCATCGAGGCCCATGCCCTTGAGCCAGGCCGGGAGCACGTGCTCCTTGGTCTGGCGCCCCGCGCGACCGCAGAACACGCACACGCCCATCGAGGCGGAGGATAGACCAGGATCGCCTCGGTCCGGCCGCCGTCACGGCACTGGAACGCGACGAACGTCCTCGGCGGTTAGTGAGCCCGCGTGCGGGCGGCGTTGCCGCGCGGATCGCAGATCCGCCCGTGACGATAAGTATGATTATCGTGATGCCACCGGTGCCGCTGCGCGCGTCGGTACCCCGGGGCAGGGGAGCCGGGTGTGGAGACGACCTCAGTCCGCGCCGTCGTTCCCCAGGTTGACGGGACCCGCGATGTTGACCTGGCGCTTCGCGATGTTGACCTGCACCGTCGGCACGAGCAGGCGCCGGACCTCGGCGAGGCTGCGCAGCGCCTTGAGGTACTGGCGGGCGGCGCGATCCTGGCGCCGCTGGTAGGGCTCCACCGCACTCGCAGGCAGGTCCTTCACGGCTCGCGCGTATGTGAGGTCGGCGTGGTAGGAGTGCAGCCAGCAGGCCACCACGCGCTCCGCCAGCAGGCGCTCGAGGGGCGATGCCTCCGGTCCGGCGAGCTCGGCCCGCAGGGCGGCGAGTCGGCGGCGCAGCCCCTCCTTCTTCAGCGTGCTGTCGGCAGACCAGAGGTCGACGACGGCGGTCTCGGCCGCGGCGGCGAGATCGCCGTACGCGTCCCAGACGGAGGGGACGACATCGAACACCTGCGCCACGAGGGCGAGGGCGGCCTGGTCCCCGTGGTCCGCCTGCTTCGTGGCCGCCTCGATCCGGGCGATGAGTGCGCGGTGCGCGAGCGGCTGCTGCTCAGCCACGGCGACGCCTCCAGGCGCCTCGATCATGGCGGTGGTAGCCCGCCAGCAGCAGGTGCGCGCGGGCCGCCGTCTCTGCCGCCGCGCACAGGGCACCGACCAGCGCGTCCGCCTCGGCGAGGCGCTGGAGGGCCGCGCGGTTCGTCTCGCGTCGCGCCTCCCGCGTGACGCGCCGTTCGCGATCGACGGCGGCCACCGCCTCGGCGGCTCGCCCCGTGCCGACGTACTCGCGCACCACGACGCCGTCGCGGCGCACCGAGCGGGTGTAGTAACGGCCACGCCCGCCCCGGGTCTCCCAGGCCACCTGTGTTACCGATCCTCGCGTGCGCCGCTCGGGGCCAGCGTTGGCACAGGTGTTCGAGCGCCCTGACACCGTCCGCTCGTGCGCGCCCCTCGGTTCGCCGCGTCTTGCATGGCGATACGGTAGCTGCGGCGGCGACCTCTGCCAGGGGTTCGCACGCCGATGGCAGGCGCGCGCCGGCGGCCAGTCCGGCAGGAGGAGCCCGGCCGCTCCGGCAGGAGGTGGAGCTACGGGTTGACTTCATGGCGTGCGTGAGCCACCTACGATTCGTGCGTGATCTGAAATCACCACCATCTCCCCCCTGTGCGGCAGGAGGTGGCTATGGAAGTTGATGGAATGTTGTAGGCCCAGCGTCGCAGTTCCTCGGGCGCGGACTCGGCGGTGAGCGCCACATTCTCCTGCCGTTCAGTTGATCGGGGAGTTGGGGTGGCCCGGGGGACTTGAACTCCCGACCATCGGATCCACACGCCGTGCTCTGCCGATTGAGCGGAGGCCAGGGCGGCCCGAGCGACAGCATGTTGGGGTCGGATGAGACAGCCGGATCGATCGGGGCGTGGCCTGTTGTCCTGGGTTCGACGGGCGCCACGACCACTC
>JAJYJR010000358.1 GCA_021789355.1 Chloroflexota bacterium
GAGCTCGCGCGCGGTGGCGAGGTAGTAGACCGCGTCGGGATAGCCGGGCGCGAAGAACGGCAGGGCGGTCACGACGCGCGCCACGAACGCGACGACGAACAGGATGGCGGGCACGCGGAGGGACTCGGGGATTGTCAGCGCCCACCGTGCGGGCAGGTGCGGCAAGAGGTCGGGCAGGTCCTGTGCAGTCACGGGGGCCACCTTACGGTGTCATCCGGCCCGAGAACGCCGCCACCGAGGCGGCCAGGAGCAGGACTGCGCTGAGTGCTGTCCACGGGGCCCGGAACCGGCGGCGGCCGGCGAGGACCCACACGAACGGGAACGCGACCAGCCGTATCGCCCGACGGACTCAAGGTCGCCGGACGTCAGGACGGCGGCGAGCGTGAGGATCGGGATGGTGGCATAGGGGAGTGGGATGCGATCGGGGCGCAGGTACACCAGCAGGAAGACGTAGGCCAGCAGCGCGAGGAGAAAGGAAAGCCGCAGCGGGTCGAGCTGTGACGCGAGGTTGCCACCGATCGCCGCCGCGGCTCCGATGCCATTGCGCCCCCACGCCGCCTGCGCGCCGCCGAAGCCGCCCGCCGCGCCGGCGAACGTGCCAACCCAGGCCGTGAACGCGACCGCGCCGAGCGGCACGAGCACCAGCCACGCAAGTGCGCGGCGATCGTCGAGGCGTTTCCACAGGATGAGGGCGAGCGGCACGACAAGGAGCACGCCGGGCAGGCGCGTGAGCCCGGCAAGGCCGGCCAGGAGGGAGGCGGTCGCCGCGTGACCGCGCTCCGCGGCGAGCAGCGCACCGAGGCTGAGGGCGAGGAACAGGCTTTCTGCGTACGCCATCGAGAAGACGAAGCTGAACGGGAAGAGGCAGAGCACGACGCACGACCAAGCGGCCCGCTCCTCGTCCAGGACCTCAGCGGTGAGGCCGTAGAGCAACCCAAGCGCGACCAGGAACAGGACGCTCGACAGCAGTACGGCGATCAGCCCATCAAACGCCGGTGTCGCCAGGGACAGCACCCGGACGAGCGCGGGGTACAGCGGGAAGAACGCGTAGTCGTGGTACTGGCCGGTGAGCGGCGCGGCATGGTAGCCGTTACGCGTGATCCCCAGGTACCACCAGCCATCCCAGCTGGTCAGGCTCGAGACGATCGGGCCTCCGCTCCCGGACGTCAGCCTCGGATTCCGCGCGACGAGGTCTTCGGCTGCCATGGCTGCGGCGAGCACGATGCCCCTGGAGCCGACAAATGCGCCCAGCAGGACCGCGAGGTCACCTAGGACGGGGGCCTTCGCGCGTACCAGCGCGCCAGCGCGAGGCGACGATCGCGGCGGACGAGCGGCGAGCATCTGCACAGTCAGCCCATCGTAGCAACGGAGCCTCTGTCTTCACGTGACCCGTTCGTCCCCTTGCGCACCGTGTCGCGGGGTGACAGGCTGCTGCGCGATGGATATCAAACCAGCGAGGATGCCCGGCTCGTTGACAACGTCCGCGCGTCCGGGCGCCTCCCCCACGCCACTCGCGTCGGTGATTGCGTGGCTTGGGATGGTCTTCGGCGTGATCTACCTCACGTTCCTGGGTGGCGGCGCCTTCTTTGGGATCTACCTCTGGCTGTGGCGCGACGTCAGCATTTCCGCGATCGCCGTGGCACTGGGCACGTGGCTCATCATGGCGATCCGGCGAGCGGCGTGGCGGCCGCGGACCGTCCTATGGCCCGCCTTCCTCGTATCGCTCGCGGCATTCGCGATCTGCACGGTGACGTCGTGGGCCCCGCGGCTCAGCCTCGAGTACGTGGCGTACGCCGTGATCTGCACCAGCCTCTATCTGCTCCTTGTGCGACTCCTGGCCCATCCGTGGTTCCAACCGCGCATCGGCGGCCTCGCCGTCCTCCTCTGCCTGGCGATGGGCTTCGAATATGTCGTCTTCTGCCTCGCGCACTGGATCTCGTGGTGGAGCGCTCTGGGGAGGTTGGCCGTGCCGCCCCTGCGCCCACAATTCGAAGGGTTGAGCTACGGGAACCCCAGCGCCGTGGCCACGATGATGCTGCTACTCTGCCCCGCTGCGATCGCGTACCTCGGGACCTCCGGCGTTTCGCGGCGATTCTTGGTCGCGTTGCTCCTGGCGCTGACGGCGGCCGTCGCGCTGCTTACCGGGTCCCGCGGTGCGTGGCTCGGCGCATTCGTCGGGTGCGGCGCGCTGACCGTGGGGTTGCTCTTCGCCGCCGACACCCGAGCGGCCGTCATCCGGGCCGCAACGAGTCGGACCGGGAAGTGGGCGATCGCCGGCATCGCGGTGACGTGCGTGATGATCGCGGCGATCCTCGCGCCGACGCTCATGGCGCGTGCCCTGCAATCCGACGGCGGCTATCGTCTCTCCTTCTTCCTGGCCGCCATCGAGATGTTCGCGTCCTCGCCGCTCGTCGGATCTGGCCCGGGGACGTGGGTCGCCAGGCGCCTCGCCTTCACGAACGGCGCCACTGGCGCTGACCTGTACATCCCTCACGCGCACGACATCTACCTGCAGACGCTCGCCGAGTTCGGCGTTCTCGGGCTCGTTGCCGGGATCGTCGTGGTCGCGGCGCTTGCCTGGCTCGTGTTCCAAGCCATCATCAGCCACGATGCGGTGCGTCGGCGGTACGGCTGGGCATCGCTGTTCGCGCTCGCCTATCTCGGCGGCCACCAGCTGGTCGACTTCTACCCGAACTTCCCGGCCGTCATGTTCGCCCTCGCACTGAGCGTCGGGTTTCTGGATGCGACCTCCGGGCCATCTCCCGTGGATCGTTGGGTCGCATCCTGTGCCGCTGCCTCACGCGCCCTATCGCGCGTCGCGGCGCCTGCACTCGTCATCGCGCTCGTGGCGGCACTGGGCTTCACCTCTTGGAGCGAGTCCGTGGCGCTAGGCGAGGCACAGGCGGTCGCGCAGGTGAATGCCGGGAAGACGTCGGAGGCCTTGCTTCAGGCCGAGTCAGCCGTCGCCGCGGACCCGGCGATGACGCCGTACCAGTTCACCCTCGGTGTGGCCGCCGCCGACGCCGGCGACCTCCAAACCGCAGAGGGGGCATTCCAGACCGTTGCGACCCGCGACGACTTCCCGGAGGCCTGGCTCGACCTGGCGGCCGTTTATCTCCGGCTTGGCAACCCTAGCGGCGCCAGGTCCGCACTCCGCCAGGCGATGCGGGTTGGCTGGCAGCAGTCCCTCGTCTCGGTGGCGGCCGGCGACCTGTATATGCGCCTTGGGGACGCGAATGATGCGGCACTGGCCATCGCGCACGCTTACGTGCTTGCGCCCGAGCTCGCCGCCGATCCCTATTGGTCATCCCGACGCCGCTTGAGGATGGCGGCCGATCGGGCGGTTGCTGAGGCAGTGGCGACGTCTCCGAAGGACGTGGCCTACCGGGTTCTGATGGCCGCCGGACGAACGGTCGAGGCCGAGAGCGTTGCAGCCCAACTCAGTGTCGGCAGCACGCCCGCGCTGCTCTACGTCCGCGCATGGAATGGCGACAGGTCGGCGTTGAGTCAGCTGGCCGCATACGCGCTCGCTCATCCCTACGACTCCGCGGTCAACCTCGCAGGCCTTGCCGCCGAACGACTCGGCGACCAGGCGCTCGCGAACCGGATGGACGGTATCGCATCCCAGCAGGGTGTCGGCGTGACGAGGGCTCGACTTCTCCTGACCATTGCGCAGACATGTGGGCCGTGCCCCCAGCCCCCCGGCGCCGACGCGCAGCTTTACGGGTTCTACACGTACCGGCGCCCAATTCCAGCCGATCTGCTGGTTCTCGATCTTCCGCGCCTCGCGTATCGCTGAGCGGCCCTCTCGAGGGCGATCGCACGGCGTGACGGCCTGTCGTTTGGTCATCCGCGCGCAGACTGAGCGGTTTCAAGAGTTCCAGCGGAAGTTGAGGGACTTGCTGTTGAGGGTGTGGGTCGCGGCATGAACGTGTCACGCACCGCCCTGAAGCCGGAGGCCGACGAACTGACCGGATAGTCCCACTTGTCTCGCCCCTGCAACTGTGCGAGGCTCCCCCGGGATGGGGCTGGGATGAAGGTCGACGTCGTCGTCATCGGCGCGGGCATGGCGGGCATGGGGGCAGCCGACCATCTGCTGCACGCCGGCAAGTCGGTCGCGCTCGTCGAGGCGGCGCCCGGCGTCGGAGGGCTCGCTCGCGCGATTCGGGTCGGTGGCGAGCCGATCGAGCCGTACTACCACCACATCTTCCCGCAGGACCGCGAGACGCTCGACCTCATCGAGTGCCTTGGGCTCGGGGATCGGCTCGAGTGGCGCGAAGGCCCGATGGCGGTCATGCACGACGGGCGGCCGTACCCGTTCGACAGCCCGCTCGACTTGCTGCGGTTCGCGCCGCTGTCGGTGCCCGAACGGCTGCGCATGGGCGTCGCAACCTCCGTGCAGCTCGTGCGCCCCGATCGGCGGCACCTCAACCGCGTCCCGGCCTCCGTGGAGGCGCGCCGGTGGTTCGGGAAGGGCGGGTACGACACGCTGTGGCGGCCGCTGCTCGAGGCGAAGTTCGGCGAGCACGCCGATTCGGTGGCGATGGCGTGGCTCGTGGCACGGATCCGCCAGCGCGGCAGGTCGCGGAAGGCCGGCGGCGATCGGCTGGGGTACCTGCGAGGCAGCCTCGGGACGCTGGCCGACGCGTACGCCTCGCGGCTCGTGGCCGACGGTGCGGATCTCCGGACGGGGACCGGCGTACGGGAGCTGTGCCCGACCCCGGAGGGCTGGCAGGTCGACGTCGAGGGGCCGGACGGACCAGACCAGCTGCTCGCGTCCACAGTCGTGGCGTGCGTCAGCGGGCTCATCCTCGACCGCGTTGTGGATCTGCCGCCGGCCTACGCCGCAGCGATGCGCGCGATCCCATACCGCGGAATCGTCTGTGCGCTGCTCGAGCTGTCACGGCCCCTCAGCGAGTACTACTGGGTCAACGTGACCGACCGGCTCGGACTCGGCTGCGTGGGGATCATCGAGCACACGAACTTCATCCCGGCCGAGCGGTATGGGGGACGGACGCTCGTGTACCTCGCGCACTACGTCGACCGCGAGGGCGAGACCTGGGCCGCGTCGCCGGACGAGCTGATCGAGGCCGTCGTGCCCGCCATGCGCGCGCTGAACCCTGCGTTCGAGCGCGACTGGATCCTGGACGTGCACGTGAACCGCGACCCGTTCGCGCAGCCGGTGCCACTGGTCGGCGGCCCGATGCCCGAGCTGCCGATCGAGACCGGGCTGCCCGGGCTCTTCCACGCGAGCCTCACGCACGTCTATCCGGACGACCGGGGGGTGTCAAAGGCGCTCTCGATGGGAGTGCGTGCGGCCGAGGCGGCGGAGCGGTGGCTGGCGGCGCGCGAAGCTCGGAGTGCGCTTGGCGCGACCGCGGTGGGCAGTGCGGCCGACCTGATCGCAGCAGCTCAGGCGGAGTCTGCGAGGAGTTGACGCGAGAAGTGCCGGCAGTGGCCATTTCGCGGCTACGCGCGGCGGAGTGGCGGAAATCATTGCGCTTCCTTGCGCTCGTGACGCTTTCTGCGGCCGGCGCGGCGCTGCTGATCGCCGTCGTCGTCCAGGGGCCGAGCCGGGATTTTCGGGCTTACTGGGGGTTCAATCCGTCTGACCCCTATTCCGGGGTCCTCGGCACGCCGAGCGCGTTTCTTTATAGCCCCGTGGCCGGCCTCACGGCCTTGCCGCTCCACCTGCTCCCGTTCGGCGTTGCGCGCCTGCTGTGGCTCGCGCTGGAGCTGGCGTGTCTCGTCTATCTGCTCGGTCCGTGGGCGCTCGCCGCGCTGCTGTTCGTTCCGATCCTCGCGGACCTCTACTGGGGCAACATCCAACTCCTCGTCGGCGTGGCGATCGTCATCGGGTTCCGGTACCCCGCCGCGTGGGCCCTGATGCTGCTCACGAAGGTGACGCCGGGCGTCGGCTTGCTGTGGTTCGCGGTCCGACGTGAATGGCGCCAGCTCGGGATCGCGCTCGTGGTGACCCTCGCGCTGGCGGTTGTCTCCGGCGTTGTCGTTCCTTCATGGTGGCCCGGCTGGATCCGGACGCTGCTCGGAAGCACATCCCTGACGGCACCGCCCGGGCTCGCACTCGGAATCCCCCTGTGGCCGCGCCTCGTGCTGGCGGCGGGCATCACGGCCTGGGCGGCGCGCCGTGGGGATCGGTGGCTGCTCCCGTTTGCGGTGATGCTCGCGACGCCGGCGATCTGGCTTCTCACGCCGGCCGTGCTGGCGGCTGTCCCGCGCCTGCTCACCGCGCACGACCACGTGCCCGTCGTATCGACGTTCAGACG
>JAJYJR010000008.1 GCA_021789355.1 Chloroflexota bacterium
TGCCGTGATCGTCGTCACGCTGTACGACGACCACGGGTACCTGGTCGAAGCCATCCGCAACGGCGCGGCAGGCTACCTGCTCAAGGACGCCTCGAGCGCGGAGGTCCTCGACACGATCGCCAGGGTTCGCGACGGGCATCTCGCGGTGGACCCCGAGCTGCTCCGCGAGGCGCTGACGGCGTCGGCGCGCGGGGACCTGCCGATGATGGGCGCGGCCGAGGCGTACTCGCTGACGCCGCGGGAGCTCGACGTGCTCGCCCTCGTCGCGGAGGGTCTGACGAACAAGGAGATCGGTGCCAGGCTGCGGATCGCCGAGGACACGGCGAAGAAGCACGTGCAGAACGTGATCTGGAAGCTGCACGCGGCGGACCGGACCCAGGCCGCCGTGATCGCGCTCCGGGAAGGCGTCCTCGACCGACCTGACTGACCCCGACGTGGGCGCCCTGGAAACCCGAGGGGGCCGCACGCGCGGGGCGCCGGCCGGACATCCGCGCCCCTGCCAGCTTCAGCGGGCGGTGCCTGCGGCCGATGCCTGAATGGGCATGCGCGTCCCCGGCGAGCCCGAGGGTGTGGAAGGTGAGGCATCGGTGCGACTGGACCTGGACCTGCAGCCGGGCGATGAGCGCCTGTTCGTGGACGAGTCGCTCGAGCAGATCGAGCGACTCGAGCAGGGTTTGCTGGAGCTCGAACAGGGAGAGCCGCGGGCCGACCTCATCAACGAGGTCTTCCGTGCGGCCCACACCCTGAAGGGCTCGGCCGCCACGATCCGGCACGCGCGGATGGCGGGACTCACGCACGCCGCGGAGAGCGTCCTCGGTGCGGTCCGGGACGGGCGTCTCGACGGTCTTCAGTCGTTCATGAGCACGCTCCTCGCGGCGGTCGACGTGCTGCGGGTGCTCGTCGCCGAGGTCGGCGTGGGGGAGACGCTGACCGACGAAGCGGAGCCGATGGCGGACACGCTCGGACGGCAGCTTGCGTCGGCGTTCGACCGCGGCGCCGCGCTGGACGGGGGCGCGGGTCGCGGTGTCGCGGGTGCCGTCGGCGGCGGGACGGTGGACCGAGTGGTGCCGGCCGCGCCCACCCCTGGCACCGCGGCGATCATGCCCCCCGGGACGTCGCTGGTCAGGTGCACGGCCGACCCCGCCTCTCCGTGGAAAGCCGTCCGGTTGCTTCAGGCGCTGCTCGAGGCGGACGACTCAGGGGTGCTGTTGGGGGCCGATCCTCCGCGGGAACGGCTGGAGGCGGCCGAGGAGATCGAGTCGCTGCTGCTGACGGTGTCCGCAGAAGGAGAGCCGCTGCAGGCTCTGGTCGGCCGGCTCGCCTCCCTCGACGAACTCCGCGTCGAAGTCGTTCCGCCGTCCGAAACGCAGGCGGTCCGCGCCGTCGAGCGCCGCAAGGTGGACCTCGGGCCTGAGGCTCGCGGCGCGACGTCAGAGGAACGACTCGAGATCGCGGGCGAACGCCTGAAGCAGGCGCAGCAGACGGTCCGGATCGACGTGGGCCGGCTCGACGAGCTCATGAACCTCGTCGGCGAGCTCGTCGTGTACAAGACGACGGCGCTGCGCCAGGCGCGGGACGTCGCGGCCCGACTCGGCGCGGACGACCCCCTGGCGTCCGAGATGGACCGCACCGGGCAGGAGTTCGTCCGGATCGCGTCGCAGCTGCAGGACCAGGTGACCCGCCTCCGGATGCTGCCCATCGAGACCGTCTTCAACCGGTTCCCGCGCGTCGTCCGCGACCTGTCCGTCCGACTGGGCAAGGAGGTCGAGCTGGTCGTCGAGGGCAAGGAGACCGAGCTCGACCGGTCGATCCTCGAACAGGTGGGCGACCCCCTCGGTCATCTCGTCCGCAACGCCCTCGACCACGGGCTGGAGACGCCGGATGAACGGCGCGCGTCCGGAAAGCCGCCGACGGGCCGGGTTCGGCTGGCGGCGAGGCACGCCGATGACCGGATCGTGATCACGGTCGAGGACGATGGACGCGGCATCGACCCGCGCCGCATCCGCAAGGCGGCCGTCGAGAAGGGACTGCTCTCGGAGCAGGCCGCCGCCGCGCTGTCCGATGAGGAGGCCATCCAGCTCGTCTTCGCCGCCGGGTTCAGCACCGCCCGCGTCGTGACCGACGTGTCCGGGCGCGGCGTGGGGGCGGACGTTGTGCGGACGAACATCGAGCGGCTCGGGGGACGTGTCGGCGTGTCGAGCGTCGTCGGCCGGGGAACCCGTTTCGAGCTGTCGCTGCCGCTCACGCTCGCAATCGTCGGCGCGCTGCTCGTCGAGGCCGGCCCACGCGTCTGCGCGCTGCCGCTCGCGAGCGTCGTCGAGACCGTGCGCCTCGAGCGAGGCGCGGTCACGACCGCGCTCGGGCGGGCCGCCACCGTGCTCCGCGGCCGCGTGCTGCCCGTCCGCTGGCTCGACGAAGCGCTCGGCGACGGGGGCTCGGGACCGCGAGGCGGGGCGGAACGCTTCTACCTCGCTGTCGTCCGCTCGGGCGATGCGGAGCTCGCCCTGGGCGTCGATCGGCTTGTGGGCGAGCAGGAGATCGTGCTGAAGTCGCTGTCGGGCCTGCCCGGGAGGCAACCGGGCGTGGCGGGCGCGACGACGCTGGCAGACGGGAGCGTCGCGCTGGTGATCGATGTCGCGGCGCTCGTCCAGCGCCGTGCAGGAAGCGACCGGATGGTGCCGGCGGCGGCCGCGCCTCTGGCGCCTGGAGCGCAGACGCTGTCGGCCGTTCGGGTGGCCACGACAGCACAGGTGCCCGGGTAGGGGCCGATTCAGTGAACGTGGAGGCGGGGATGGCTGACGCCACGGCAATGACCCTGCGCGACGAGGCGCTTCTCACGGCGCTCTTCTGCCGCGCGATGCGCCATGCGGGGGACGCGCTGTTCGAGATGACGGGCCGGACGGTGGAGATCGCGACGCCGGAAATGCGTCGCTGCACGCCCTCCGAGGTGCTCGAACTCGCCGGCGGGGCGGACGCCCTCGTCGTCAGCGTGTACGTCGGCATCACCGGCGGGATCAGCGGGCACGCGCTGCTCGTCCTCCCCGTCGTCGGCGCGTTCCGGCTCGCCGACCGGCTCGTCGAGGACTTGCTCGAGGGCGACTGTCGGCCGGCCCCGCTCGCCGACGCGGCGGACCCGTTCGTGGCCCTCGCCGGATTGCCGGAGCTCGACGACCTCCACCGTTCCGCGCTGCTCGAGCTCGGCAACGTCACGATCGCGGCCGCGCTCAACGAACTCGGGGACCACCTCGGGTCACCGATCCATCCGACCGTCCCCGAGGCCGTCACCGAGTACGCCGGCGCTGTGCTCGACGCGGTGCTGCTCGATCTCGTTTCGGCCGCCGACGACGTCCTGGCGGCGCGAACCGTCTTCCTTGAAGGGGCAGACACGGTCGACGGGACGCTGCTCGTCCTCCCGCGGTCGGACTCGCTCAGCGATCTCGTGTCGGCCGCGGGGATGCCCCGATGGCCCTGATCGCGATCGCCGACCGTCCCATCGTCGCGGGGATCGGCGCGATCGTCGTGAGCGACGACCCGGTCGCCGTCCTCATCGCCTACGGGCTTGGGTCGTGCGTCGCGCTCTCGGGCTGGGATCCCGGGACGCGGATCGGCGGGCTCGCGCACTTCATGCTCCCGTCAGGAAGCGCGCCCGATCCGCGAGCGCCCGCGAAATTCATCGAGGGCGGCCTGGAAGGCTTCTTGGCCGAGTTCCGGCGCGCGGGGGCCAGCGTGGCCCGGGCGCGTTTCACCGTTGCTGGGGGAGCGGCGACGCTGACGGCCAGCGCAAGCCTGGGGATCGGCCGCAGGAACGTCGAGGCCCTCCTCGCCGGCCTCGACAGGGCACGGATCCGGGTCGCCGCGGCCGACACCGGCGGGACGGGAGGTCGCACGGTTCAACTTCACGTCGCGACGGGCCGACTCCTCGTGAAGAGCGTGTCGGGCTCGCGCGAGCTCTGAGGGAGCGACGGAATGGCGAAGATCATGGTGGTCGACGACGCGGCGTTCATGCGGGTACGCGCCGCTCGCGTGCTCACCGATGCCGGGCACGTGGTCGTGGAAGCCGAGAACGGGCTCGCTGCCGTGGAGGCGTACGGGCGCGAACAACCCGACTGCGTGTTGATGGACATCACGATGCCGGAGATGGACGGGCTCCAGGCGCTCGACGAGATCAGGCGCCAGGATCCGTCCGCGAGGATCGCCATGCTCACGGCCATGGGTCAGCAGCCGATCGTGCTCGACGCGATCAAACGCGGCGCCCGTGATTTCGTCGTGAAGCCGTTCCAGCCGGATCGCGTCCTCGCGGCCGTCTCCCGACTGCTGGCGCACTGACGCGGGCCCACTGCCCGCCTGCAATCCACGCCATCGCCCCCATCGATGGACGCCCACGCACGCGGCCGCGAACGGCCCATCCGGGTTCTCGTCGTCGACGATTCCGCGTTCATGCGCCACACGCTCGGCCGATTGCTCGGCGAGAGCGAGGGGCTGGAGGTCGTGGGGTCCGCGGCCGACGGCGAGCAGGGGCTGCGGGCGGCAGCGACGCTGCGGCCCGACGTCATCACGCTCGATGTCGAGATGCCCGTGCTCGACGGCCTCGCGATGCTCCGACGGCTCATGGACGAGGCGCCGACCAGGGTCGTCATGGTGTCGAGCCTGACTGCCGAAGGGGCGAGGGTCACCCTCGACGCGCTCGAGGCCGGTGCGGTCGACTTCATCGCGAAGCCGTCCGGTTCGCTCTCGATCGACATGGCACGCGTCCGCGACGACCTTGTCGCGCGGATCCGCGCCGCAGCGGCGATCCCGGAAGCGGCGTTCCTCGCGCACCGGCTCTCGGCACGATCCGCGCGCTCGGCACGCGGGGCGCCGCCCGGCGGGACCATCACCGGCGGACCTGGCACCCGCGACGGGCAGCGCGGCCGCGCGGGCGAAGAACCGGCGCTGGCGCGGCTCGTTCGTCCGCCCGTCGGGTCGGAGGAGGCAGTTCCGGGTGCACGGGCAGTCCCGCGGACGTCGATTCCCCGGCCGCTGGTGGCGGCCGCAGGGGCCGCGGTGCAGGCATCGCGATTGGTCGTGATCGCGTCCTCGACGGGAGGGCCCAACGCGCTCCACGTACTTGCCCACGGGCTCCCGTTGCGCCTCGGCGCGGCCGTGCTCGTCGTGCAGCACATGCCGCCGCATTTCACCGCGTCGCTCGCGCAGCGGCTCGACGCGGTCTGCCCGCTGCCCGTCGCAGAGGCCGCACCCGGGGATGTCCTCGCCGAGGACCGGATCCTGCTCGCCCCCGGGGGCGTCCACACGGTCCCGTCGCCGCGCGGCCGCATCCAGCTCGCCGCGCTGCCGCCGGTGAACGGGCTGAGACCCGCGGCGGACGTCACGCTCCAGGCGCTGGCGCCCTCGTGGCGTGACCGGATGCTGCTGGTCGTGCTCACGGGAATGGGCAGCGATGCGCGTGACGGCGGGCAATCGGTGCGGGCGCACGGCGGGACGATCTACGCGCAGGATGCCGCGTCATCCGTCGTGTTCGGCATGCCCGGCTCGATCGTGGCCGCCGGCCTGGCGGACCGGGTGCTGCCACTCGACCGGATGGCCGACGCGATCGCCGACTGGGCCGCCCGGGGCTGACGAAGGCGTCCTCACCGGCGTCCGCGTGCGGGCCGCCTGACCGGGGCCGCCGACTCCACGCGCGCCCATGCCGCCGAACGACCGAGGGCACCCGCCCTCGGCCCGGGCCACGCCGTCCCGGCCCGACTGCAGGCCGCCCCCGCCCCGCGCGACAGGGCCTCATCGCCGCCCCCTACCCCATCCGGGCCGTGAGGTGAGCGGCCTCCCCGGCCCGTTCCGGGGCGTGGTGCAGAAGCGGGGCACAAAGCACTCTGAGCGTGCCGGTGAGGGGAAGCACGGGGGCGGGAGGTGGGCACGGATGAGTCTGTGGACGAGAGACTGGCGGGGTCGGGCGCCACGTGGGGGGAACGGCGTCGCGGCCGCTCCTGCGATCCCCGAACCGCCGGCGCAGGCGATACGCGGGTGGACCGAGTCGGGTTTCGTCACGGGGGTCGTGCGGGGGTGGGAACGCGCATCGGACATGCTGAACCGCCGCGAGCCTCTGTGGGTCGAATCGCCGCGGACGACGGCCGACGGAGCCGAGCGCGCGATGCTCGTCGAGCCCGATCGCCGCGTCGATCCGTTCGAGTTCGACATCGTGCTCGTGTCGCCGATGCCGGAGCCCGTCGCGCGGCGGAGCAGGGCTCGGCGCGTTCACAAGCTGCCGTTCCGCGCCTCGATCGAGGCCGGAGATTCGGAGATCGAGGGCGTCCTCCACTTGTTTCCCGGGAACGATCCCGAGTTCGCCCACCACCGCCTGACGAGCCTGTTCCTGCCCGTCACCGAGCCGCTCGTGCGGCGCCGCGGAATGCTCGTCTCCAATCCGACCACCGACGTCGCCCTCGTGAATCGCTACCTCATCACGTCCATCCGGCAGCTCGACTGGATCCCGAGGCTTCCGATCCCCGCCTGACGATCGCCGCTCGTGTGGACGCCGGCGCAGAGGCTCCGGGGAACGTTGGCCGGCGCAGCCGGGCGGGCTTCAGTCGGGCGGCGAACCGCCCGACTCCTCCCGTGAGAGCCGGCACGGGCCCGGAAGCCGGGCGGCCCGGCATATCCAACGGAGGCCGAAGGGAATCGCGGGATGGACTCGGGCAAGGCGTTGCGCGTCGTCGTGTGCGAGCTCGGCGAGGAACGATACGGGCTGGATATCGCCGCCGTGTTCGAGATCGTCCGCCATCAGCCGATCACGCCGGTCCCCGGCTCCCCGTCCTCCGTGGAGGGGATCATCAACCTGCGCGGTCGGATCGTTCCCGTGATCGACCTGCGCTCGCGGTTCGGCATGTCCCGCGGCTCACCCACCCGCGCCAGCCGCATCGTCGTCGCGGAGACCGACGGGACTCGAGTCGGGCTCGTCGTGGACGGGGTGAGCGAAGTGCTCGACGTTCCCGAGGAAACGGTCGAGCCCGCGCGAACAGTGAGAGACACCGACGGCGACGCCGTCCGCGGCATCGCGAAGCTCGACGGCCACCTCGTGATCCTCCTCGCCCTTGACGGCCTGCTGGCGCAGGCGGCGGCATGACATTCCTCGGCGCAGCGCCGCCCGAGCTCGATCCCGCCGCGTATGAGCGCCTCGCGCGGGATGTGCGCACGCTGCTCGGCATCGACCTCGCCCAGTACAAGCCAGCGCAGGTCTGGCGGCGCGTCAACGGGTTCGCCCGCTCCAACGGCCTCGCGGACGTCGCGGCACTGACGGCTGCGGCACGTGCCGACCGGGCGCTCCGTGACCGCTTCCGCGACATGCTGACCATCAACGTCAGCGAGTTCCTCCGCAACCCGGAGGCGTGGGCGCGCCTCGACGAGCTCGTCCTGTCGGGCACCCTCGCCCGCGGGCGAGGGCTGCGCGCCTGGAGTGCCGGGTGCTCGATCGGCTTCGAGCCGTACACCCTCGCGATGCTCGCCCGCGAACGGTCCGCTTCCGGCCTCGTGCGGATCCTCGCCACCGACATCGACGCCGTCGCGCTCGACCGGGCGAAGTCGGCCCGCTACACCGAGCCGCAGATGGCCGGCATCTCCCCGGTCCGACGCGACCGATTCTTCGTGCCATCTGGCGACGCGTGGGAAGTGAGACCGGAGATCCGCGCGCTCGTCACGTTCCGCCGGCACGACCTCCTCCGGGATCCGTTCGAGTCCGCGTTCGACCTCGTCGTGTGCCGGAACACCGTCATCTACTTCACCGAGGAGGCCAAGGCGCAGCTCTTTCGCCGGCTGGCGGCATCGGTCCGGCCCGGCGGCGCGCTCTTCATCGGCGCGACCGAGGCGATTGCCAGCCCGCGCGAGATCGGGCTCGCTCCGCTCGCCCCCTCTCTGTTCACGAGGATCGGCGCATGAAGGTGCAGCTCGTCAACCCGTTCGTCGACGCGGCGATCGAGGTCATCGGCCAGGAGACCGGCGGTCAGCCGACTCGCGGGTCGCTCGCGGTGCAGGGCAACCCGTACACGACGGAGGACCTGACCGCGGTCGTCGGCATCAGCGGCACGGTCAGGGGCTCGATGTACCTGTCGATGTCCACGGCGACCGCGCTCGCGCTCGTCTCGCGGATGCTGGGACAGGCCGTCGAGCAATTCGACGAACTGGCCCAGAGCGGCGTCGCGGAGCTGTCGAACGTCGTCGCGGGCACGGCCTCGACGCGGCTCGCCGCGCTCGGCTACGAGACCACGATCACCCCGCCGCTCATGCTGCTCGGCGCGGGCGCCCGGATCTCCGCGCTCGACCTGCAGCGGCTCGTCGTCGAGCTCGGCACCGCGTGCGGCGAGGTGCGGGTGCACGTGGCGATCCGCGAAGCGTGATCCTCACGCTGCGGTGATGCCGGGCGGCTCGTCCATCCGGCTCACGGCCGCCTACCACATCGAGTAGTACCCCTGTCTGCCGAACGGACCTCACACACCGAGTAGGGTGCAGGCAGACTTGCCCTCGTGGCCCAACCCCTCTGCGACGACGTGTCCGACGCTGCCCGTGCGACCTCCGCACCGACCGCCCTTCCCGATCATCCCGGCGTCGCAGGGCTGCGCGTGGTCCCGGAGCAGGTCCGACTGCGGACGGAGCAGAGGGCCTCGCGCGGGGTTCGATCGGGCGCGGTTCTCGTCGCGGACGACGACGAGTACGTGCTGCGCACGATCCTGCGGGTCCTGGACCACACCCGCGCGCGCGTCGTGTCCGCCACGACTGCCGCCGAAGCACTGAGGCGGCTGGATCAGGAGCCGACCGTCGCGATCGTCGATCTCGGCCTGCCCGACATGAGTGGCTACGACCTGGCCGTGCGCCTGCGCGAGGCGTCACCTGACCTGCGCCTGCTCGTCCTCACCGGCCAGCTCCCGGACCGTCGCCGTCTCGCAGCCGCACGCGTCGATCACGTCGTCACGAAGCCGTTCCGGATCGCCCAGCTGCGCGAGGCGGTCCTCGAACTGCTCGACGCGGAGCCCGCGACCGGTTGACCGAGATGCTGACGGTGGTCTGAGCAGGGCTCCGCGGCCGAGACCGGGATCACCCGGCGGAGGCCACGGGCTGCGTCGTCCGCCTACGATCCCGAGGTGCTGCTCGGGCTGGTCGACGACGGACCGGAGGAGCTCGACGACCCGGACAGGCCGCCGCCAATCATCGCGGCGGAGGATGCCGTCACCGACTGCGACTCTGTCTGAAGCTGCGCCAGCAGCGCCTCCATGTTCGCGTACTTCGCCTCGAGCGCGGCCTGCACCCCGGCCTCGCGCTCCTGCTCATCCGCCTCCTGCCGACTCAGGTCGCTCAGCTGGCTCGTGATGCTCGTCTGCACGGACGGGTAGTAGCCGTCGCTCGGATCGGTCAACGCCTGCAGCTGCGTCACGAGCGGCTGCATCGCGCCGGTCGCGTCGTCGAGGAGTTGCGCGACCCGTTGCGGGTCCGCATTGAGGGCCTGCTGGAGCGTGCCCTGGTCGAGCGTGAGGCGGTTCGTCGATCCGGTCGGCGAGCCGACGGCACCGGTGGAGATGCCGATCGACGCCAGCGAGTTCAGCGTGCCGGTGAGGCCGGAGACAGGCTGCGTCACGAGGCTGCGCAGGCCCAGGAACAGCGAGGCCACCTGGAAATCGTTCGCCAGTGGGCCGGAGCTCCCTGCCTGGCCCGGCGTGCCCGGAGTGACCTGCGTCAGCTTGTCGAGCGTGTCGCCGAGGCTGTTGAAGCTCGAGACGAAATCGTTGATGGACTGGGTGATCCCGTCGGTGTCGACACCCACCGCCAGGGTCTCGGTCGTGCCGGACGGCGATTGAGCGAGCAGGTCGAGCGTGACACCGGCGATGGCGTTTGTGACGGCGTTGCTCGTGCTGTACACGGTCTGTCCGTTGACCGTCACCTGGGCGGCCTGGCCAAGCGTCTGGGCGGCCGTCGTGCCGGGCGCCAGGCCGAGCGCCTGCGCCAGCCCGCCGGTCCCGTTCGAATCGGTGATCGAGATCGCCTGCGTGCCGGTCGAGGTGCTCGTCAGGACGAGCCTGTCGTTCGTTCGGTCGAGCGACGCGACCACGCCGGCCTGCATGCCGTTGATCCGGGTGATCAGCGTGCTCAGCGAGTCCGACGACGTGTCGTACGCAATGCCTACGCCGTTGACCGTGAGCGTGCCGGTCATCGGCGTGGAGGACAGTCCGGAGAGGAACGCCTGGTCGAGCGGGTTCGTCGTGCTGACGACGCCCAGCGCGGACGTGCCCGTGAGCGTCGGGTCCGCCGAGCTGGTACCGAGCGTCGCGAGGCCGAGGATCCCGGCCGCGTTGCTCGTGTCGCCCCCCGCACCGAAGCTGATCCGGTGCACGGCGCCACCGTCGCTCACCGCGATCTGGACGCGGTTGCCGACGATCGACGTCGTCACGGTGCCGCCGCTCGAGAGCTTCGACGCAACCGCGTCATGGATCTGCTGCAGGACGGACTGGAGGTCCTGCATCGGATCGACGTTGATCGTCGTCACGGTGCCGTCGACGACGACGGAGAAGGTGCCCGCGGTGATCTGGCCCGGCAGGTTCAGGCCGGAGATCGGCTGCGTCGGGTCGCTCGCGATCGTATCGGTAATCGGCGTGGCGAGGGCGTTGACCGAGCGAGCCACGGTCGCCGTCGCCAGGTGATCGACGCTGACCTGGTACTGGCCGGCGACCGCGTCGTTGGAGGCCGTGGCGGTGAGAATGGATGGATCGGACGAGGTCGCGCTGCGGCCCGAGCCCGCGCCGGTGACGGTGAACGCCTGCGCTTTCGCGAGCAGGTCGTTCAGCGCCGCCTGCACCGTCGTGTAGGCCGTCTGCTCGGACTGCAGCGCAGCCTGCCGGGACTGCATCTGGAGCAGCGGCTGCTTCTCGATGTCCATGAGCGCCGAGATGATGCTCGACGTGTTGAGCCCCGAGGCAACGCCGCCGAACTGGATGATGGGCGTGCTGGCCATGATCTCTCCTGCCGCGGCTCGCCGTGTGCGAGGCCTGCCACGTGAGGAGTCGGAGGGATCGAGGCGTGGCTTGAATCAAACGCCGGGAACGGCCGCCGTGCCAGCGGCATTGCGGGCGGGTGGCGCCGGATGCACGGGCGTTGGGCTCGGGGACTGTGCGGCGGCGGCCTGCCAGGCCGGCAGGAGTTCGCGGAGCATTCCGAGGACCTCCCGCGCCGGCTGCGGGTCCTTCGCGACGTTGCCGGCGACGAGGCGGTCGAGCATGAACGCGTAGAGCTGATCGAGCTGGCCGGCGATGGGGCCGACGGAATGGTCGAGCGCTCCGCGCAGTGCGACGACGATCTCCTGGGCGCGCACCGATGCGGCGTGGGCGGCCGGGATGTCGCGCCGCTCGAGGGCCGCGACGTTGGCGAGCGCCTGACGGATCGCCCCCTGGTAGAGGAGAACGACCCGGGCTGCCGGGGACGCCGTCGTGATCTGCGTTGTGCGGTACGCGGCCGCTGGATCGAACGTCATGGCTGCCGCCGGCTCCAGAGTGACTGTCCGTGATATCGAGGAGGGACCGGCGACTCTCGCCGGTCCCTCCGACTTGCCGAGCAGCGCCGGGGAGCGCTCTCGCCTACTGGAGGAGCTTGAGGACGGTCTGTGGTGCCTGGTTCGCCTGGGCGAGGATCGCCGTGCCCGCCTGCTGCAGGATCTGCAGCTTCGTGAAGTTCACCATCTCGCTCGCGACGTCGAGGTCCTGGATCCGCGACTGCGACGCGGACAGGTTCTCGGATGCCACACCGAGGCTGTTGATGGTGTGCTCCAGACGGTTCTGGGAGGCGCCGAACTCGCCACGGGCGGTGCTGACCGCCTGGATGGCCGTGTCGATGCCCGAGATGAGGCTGTTGTAGTCGCTGTTCGAGGCGCTCGAGATGGCGGTGAACGACCCGTCGGCGGAGCTGCTCATGATGGAGCTCAGGAGCGAGGAGTTCGTCCCGAAGAGCGAGTTGACATCCTGCTTCCCGAAGGTGACCGTCAGGGTGTCGCTGCCGTTCGCGCCGATCTGCAGCGTGACGTTCCCACTCGTGCCGGCCGTGCCGTCGAGCAGCTGGATGCCGTTGAACTGCGTCGTGGACGTGTCGCGATTGATCTCGCTCGCGAGCGCCGCCATCTCGTCGCCGACGCTCTGGAGATCGCTGCTCCCGAGGGTGCCGTTCGAGGCCTCGACCGCCAGCTCGCGCATGCGCTGGAGCATCGCCTGGACCTCGTTCAGCGCGCCCTCGGCCGTCTGGATCATCGAGATCCCGTCCTGCGCGTTGCGCTGCGCCTGGTTCAGGCCGTTGACCTGGGCTTCGAGGTTCTGGCTGATCGCCAGACCGGCCGCGTCATCGGCGGCGCGGTTGATCCGCAGGCCGCTCGACAGCTTCTCGACGCTCTTCGAGTACTGAAGCGACAGGGAGCTGAGGTTCCGCTGTGCCGTCAGTGCATCGATGTTCGTGTTGATCACAGTGCTCATGTTGGGCCTCCAAGCCGCTGAGCCGTGTCATCCGGGCGTCCATGCCCGGTGCGGAGTGAGTCTCCGCAGCGGAGGTATCGGCGCCCGTCGTCGTGACTTGAGCAGGGACTCGCGCGACCTTCAGGCCGCCCGCTGCGCGCCAGGTCGAGCGAGGGGCGTGGCCACGGCCCGGTTCAGGCGGCCGACCCGCAGGCCGGCGGCTCGCGCGCAGCTCCACCATCGGGCGTCGGGCACGAGCGACGGACGAAGCGCCGGGGGCAGCGCGCGGAGTCCGGCCGGCCAGGCGTCGGTACCGGGCGCGGGCGCGTCGTCAACCGCCACGTCGCCGTCGTCGTCGCTCCCATCCGCGCGGGACCGCCGGCCGGCAACGTACTCGAGGCGCGCGGCGATCGCCGCCGTGATCAGCGAGGCGACGTGATCTGGCGCAAACGCGGCGTCCGGCGGCAGGGGCGCGATCCACTCCCCTTCGCACGCCGCCAGCAGCACCTCGCTCATGCGCGCGTGGCCGTCTGCAGTGCCCGACGCGTCCAAGGACGCGTCCTCGACCGGGGCCTCGACGAGGCGTACGCGTCGGTCGGCGCCGACGACGGCCGAGACGGCCTGAGCGACGTGGGGAGCAGTGCCCTCCAGCCCGACGAGGACCTCGATCCGTGGGTAGCGCTGCTCGAGTGCGGACCGCAGTGCCTCGGGCAGCGTGAGCGCGGCGCGGTCGCCTGAGACGAGTATCGGCACGCTCACGAGCGGCGCGTCGACCCGCGTGGACCAGCACACGTCGCGCCCGGCCCGCAGCTCCTCGAGATCCTTCGTCAGGAGGGCGACCTCGAGGCGTTCGGCGTGCCGCTGCTCGAGGGCGGCCTGCCAGCGCGGCTCAGCGGCGGCCAGCTCCGGCGACCCAAGCGCGTACCGTCGCCCCTGCGAGGCCCGTCCCGCGTGCTCGGCCGCCCATCGATACGCGTCACTCCACTCGTGCGCGCGCTGCCGCACGTCGTAGTCCCCGAGCACCCGCTCGCGCGCGCGTCCGGCCATGTCCTCGCGCAGCGAGCGCGAAGACACGAGGCGTTCGAGATGCGCCCGCCACTCGCGCCCGCTCCCGGCCAGCAGTCCGTCGACCCCGTGCCGGATCACGTCGTAGGGGCCGCCGAACGGAGTACGCGACGCCACGGTCGCCGCCCCAGCCAGGCTGTACTCCAGCCAGTGGAGTTCCGAACGCGCCAGGTCGTACTTGTCGCCGAGAACCGGCGCGAGGCCGATGTCGGGGCCGGCCTCGACCAGGCTCCGGGCGAAGGCCGGCACGCCCGAAACGTGGGGGAGGACCTCGTCCACCGCCGCCACGACCGATGGCCGGTCCGAACCGAGCCAGATCCTCCGGCCTCGTGGATGCCTGCGCACGAGCGCGTCGACCGCCGGGCGGCAGACCGCGTAATGCCCCATGCGCTCGACCCCGCCGTAGAACAGGATCCGGGGATCGCCGGGGAGATCCGGCACCCGCGCCGCGGATGCGTACCACTCGGGATCCACCGCGTTCCGGACCACACGAACGACATCCGAATGGCGGCGCAGCCTGCCCGCCAGCACCGGTGTGGTCGTCGTCACGAGGTCCGCGCGTCGAACGATCCGCTCGACGAGGTCACGCTCGGGCGCCGACCGCCGCGAGATCCCGTTCCACCTGGAGGCCGAGAGCAGATCGTCGTCGGTCTCGTACATCAGCGCCCGCCCGCGCAGGACCGACGGGTCACGGTCGATCAGGTCGGCAAGCGCCCGCACCACTGGTTCGCTCGGGCCCTGAAGGCGATGGCCGGCGGAGGAACAGTGCTCGGCCGCGGTCTCCCGGTCCGGTCCAGCCGTGTCGCAGTCGGCGCAGACCCAGGACGTAGCGTACGTGCGGCGGAAGACGACGACATCTGCCCAATCGATGGGATCGAGGTCAGGCAGGGCGGATCCTTCACGAACCGCCGCCAGAGCCGCATCGGGATCGTGTGCGAGAGCAGCCGGGACGCGTGCGGCGACGTTCCACGGCCGCAGCTCGACGCCGAGCTCGGCAAGCCATGGCCGGTACAGACCGAAGCGGTAGAAGTCGCAGACACCGCTCTCCACGCTGCCCACGACGAGGACGTGCACGTCCGCCGTCATGTGGCGGCAACCCCGGCTGCTCGCGTCGGACCTATCGTGACGGCGTCGCGGGCCTGCGCGGTGCCGGGCCGCGCGGCGACGGCCGGCATCACGGCGCGGTGAGCGCGGGCGCGGGCAGCGAGCGTGCCGACGTGAGCCAGGCGCCGTGCTTCCGTGCCAGGTAGTCCCAGACCTCGCCGATCCGCTCGGATGCCTCCGTGTTGCGGCTCTGCCCACCCGAGATCCGGTACAGGTACTCGGTCGTGCCGCACTTGCGGAACGTGAAGCCCGCCCTCGCCGCCCGCAGCCAGAAGTCCCAGTCCTCGTACCCGAGCCGCATGTTCTCGTCGAACCCGCCGGTCACCTCCCATACCCGGCGGCGGAACATCGCCCCTGCGTTGACGTAGTTGCGCTGCCGAAGGAGATCGACGTCGAACTCGGGGAAGGCCGCGCGCTGGTTGACGGCACCGAAGAACCGCGAATCGGCGTAGGCGACGTCCGCCGGGCCGTACTTGAGCGTTCGCCACAGCTGGTGAATGTAGTTCGGGGCCATCCTGTCGTCGGCCCCGACGCAGACCACGTACCGGCTCGAGAACGCCGCGATCCCGGCGTTCATGGCCGCGCTCGTCTTCCGGTTCGTCGGCAGTCGCAGACCGCGAACGTCCGTGATCGTCCGCTGCAGGCGCTCGATGACCTCCCAGCTGTCGTCGGTGCTCGCGTCGTCCACGATGCACACGGCGTATCGACAGCTCGTGCGGCTGGCACGGATGGAATCCACCAGCTCGTCCAGGTACCGCCCGTGGTTGAAGCAGGGGACGACGACGAGGAGCTCGAGCAGGTCCTCGTTGGTTCGTCGTTCAGGCAGCTGCACGCCCGCACCTCCGACCAGTCGTCCGTCGCCCGTCCCTGGCGGACGGCGAGACGCCCCGATCATCTGCAATCACGGTTCGCGCGGGCCATCCCCAGCGTCGGGTAGGGGAGATCCCGGATCGGCAGGGGCGGCCCCGGCGGAACGAGGTTCGCCGGAGCGGACGCCGGCATGGACGCCGGCACGGCGAGCCCGGCGCGGCCGGCGAGCAACTCGATCAGGACCGCCCCGGCTCCGGCCGAGGCCGTCGTTTCTTCCCGGACCGCGGCGGCGATCTCCGCGCGCACGACGGTCAGGCTCCTGGGCGCATCGACGCCGAGCAACACGCGATCGCCCTGGATCCGGACGACCCGGATCTCGATGCCCGAGCCGAGCAGCAAGGACTGGCCCGCCCGTCGCGTGAGTGTGAGCATCAGACCGTGACCGCGAGTGCTGCCCGCAGGGGGAACGCGGCGTCGTCCAGGACATCCTGGCGACCGGTTCCGGTATCGGGATCGACCATGATCGGCCCGGCCAGGTTCGCCGTGATCACGCGTGGATCGCCGTGGACCGAGAGAAGCGCGATCGCGACCACGCCCGAAGCGGCGAGGCCTCGGGCGACGAGCGCGTCGGAAGCGCCCGGTTGGACGTCGTCGACTGGCGCGGCCACGACGGCGAACCTCGGGTCGTCGAGCGAATCGAGCCGGAGGAACGGCGTGCCCTCGAGCGGGCTCACACGGAAGTGGCGAAGGTGAGGGAGGCCCACGAGCCCGTCCGGCAGCAGTATCTCGGCCAGGTTTCCCGCAGGCGCCGTCTCGCGGCGCGCATCGGGGAGCGCCTTCGCCGCGGACCGCTGCGACGGCAGTCCCGCGTCGCCCGCGTCGGCGAGGCCGCGTCGCCTACTTGAGGACATCGATCAGGCTCGTCTGCAGGATCTTGCCGCTCACCTGGAGCGCGGCGTTGTACGTGAGCTGCTGTTGCTGGAACAGGCTGATCGCGCTCGCCATGTCCACGTCCTCGGTGTCCGAGAGCAGCTTCGTGACCGCCAGCTGCTGCGCCTGCAGGTTCGTCTGCGTCTGGTCGAGGCGGTTCGTCCGCGCCCCGACCACGGCTCGCGCCTGGGTGACCGCGTCGAGCGCGCCGTCGAGCGCGTCGAGCGTCGTACCAGCCACGGTGCCGCCGCTCTCGAGGTCCGAGTAGAGCTGCGTGAGCGCGTCGAGCGCGGGCCTGAACGCATCCGCCGCCGAGGTGTTGACCTGAACCTGGACGCCGGGGCCGACTCGCGCCATCACCGCGCTCGTGTCGGGCGCGCCGGACACCACCCCCGCCGTCGTGCCCGAGGCGGGCGTGTACACGTAGGGCGCGGTCTGGCTCTGGAAGCCGTTGAAGATGTAGCTGTCGCCGACCTTGGTCGCCGCATCGGATACGAGCTGGGCGGTGAGCTGGTCGACCTCCGCCGCGATCGCCTGCCGGTCCGCGTCCGACAGCGTCCCGGTCCCTCCCTCGACCGCCAGTTCCCGGGCGCGCTGCACGACGTTCGCCGCGTCCGACAGCGCGGCGTCGGCCGCCGACGTCTGCTGCTGCGCGACACCGATGTTCCGCAGGTACTGGCTGATCTGCGCAAGTCCGTCCGTGGCCTCGATCGCCGAGAGAACCTGCGCTGGATCGTCGGACGGCTTCGAGAGCTTCTTCCCGGATCCGATCTGGTTCTGCGACACGGACATGGCCTGCAGGTTCGCGGACGTGTTCCGCATCGCGTTCTCGGCGAGCATCCGGTTGGTGATCCGCATCGCCGCCTCCTACAACCCGGCCGCGCCGGTGCGGTTGATCAACTGGTCGAGCATCTGGTCCATTGCGGTGATCACGCGCGAGGCGGCCTCGTAGCCGCGCTGGAAGCGGATCATGTCTGTCGCCTCTTCATCGAGCGAGACGCCGCTCTCCGACTCCCGCTGGTCGGTGAGGTGCTGCACGATGAGTTGCTCGTTGCCGGCCATCGTCGTGGCCTGCTGGGAATCGCTGCCGACCCGCCCGACGAGGCCGGCATAGGCGTCGCCGATCGTCTGGTCCGTTCCGGCGCCGAACAGCGTCCTGGCGTTCTGGAGATCGGCGATCGCGCCCGCGATGCTGTTGTCCCCCGGTCCCGCCGTCCCGGTGGCGAGCGTGTCGGGGTTGGCCACGAGGTCGGACGAGACCGCGATGGTCGCGGCCATCGGGGCGACCCCCGCGCCGGCGGTGGACACGAAGAATGCCGGCGGCGTTCCACCCGAGGAGCCGCCCGCGGTCCCGTACACGCCGTTCACGGCATTCACCAGCGTCGAGACGAGGCCGTCGAGCGCGCGCATGTAGCCGGGGATCGTCGTGTCGCGGAGCGTCACGAGCGCGCCGAGCGCGCTGTCGCCGAGCGCCACCGGCTGCCCGGACTGCCATGACGGCACGAGGTGGCCGTTCGCGTCCGTCGTCGTCGTCATCTCGCGCGCCTGGTTCTCCGTCACCAGGTTCACACCGCCGGCGAGGACGGTATCGGTCCCGTCGGATTGCGCCTGCACAGTGATCGGGACGAGCGAGCTGAGCTTGTCGAGCAGAAGGTCGCGCTGGTCCATCAGGTCGTTCGGGTTGTCGCCGCTGACCGCGACCTGCTTGATCTGCTGGTTGAGCGACGCGAGCTGCGTCGCGAGCTCGTTCACCTGGTCGACCTGCTGACCGACCTGGTAGTCGATCCCGGCGACGAGCGACGACAGCTGGCTGGACGTGCTGTTGAGCGCCGAGGCTAGGTTGCCTCCCTGCTCGACCACGGCCGCCTTCGCGGCCGTCGAGGTGGGCGATGCAGCAAGGTCCTGCCACGCACCCCAGAACTGGCTCAGCGCTGCTCCCAGCCCGGTCGAGCTCGGCTCCGGGAACACCGTTTCGACCCGTCCCAACTGGTCCTGCAGCGTCGTCCACTGCCCCAGCACCGGGTTCTCCTGCCGGATCTGCTGGTCGACGAACGCGTCCCGGATCCGCTGAATGGCGGCGATCGAGACGCCGGTCCCGATCTGTCCCGGGGTGCCTGAGCGGTTGAACGCGGGGGCGGGGTAGGCGGGCGCCGCCTGCAACTCGACGCGCTGGCGTGTGTACCCGTCGGTGTTCGCGTTCGCGGTGTTGTGCGCCGACGTGTCCATGGCGACCTGGTCGGCGACGAGCGCGGTCAGCCCGATGTTGAGGCCGCCGAACGTGGAGCCCATCTCAGGCCGACCTGTTCAGATACGACGGCGCGCGTCCGATCGCGTAGCCCGAGCCGCCACTCCCCTGCGGCGCTCCGACGGTCCCCTGCCCCTGCGCCAGCCCCGCGAGCAGCCGCATCGCCTCGGCGTCGAACCGCCAGGCGCGCTCGATCAGTACGGCGTTCTGCCGCGCCGTCGCCCGAAGCTGGTCGCGCATCCGGGCCATGCGCGCCTCCCCGCCCCGCGACAGCTCGCCGGCCTCCCGGGCGCGTGCGACGCCGGGAAGCAGGTCGTGGAGGCGTTCGAGCAGCCGCTCGGACTCCTCGACGGAGCCCGACAGGCCGTCGTGGTCGCGCTTCAGGACGGCGTCGCGCAACGCGCGCTCCTCGCCGAGCAGCGCGGAGAGCACCTCGATGACGGCCGTCGCAACGTCCGTCGCGCCGGCCGCCTGGGTGGCGGGCACGTCACGCCTTCCGGTCGATCAGCCGGCTGGCGATCTGCTGCGGGTCGATCCGGTAGCGTCCGTCCGCGATCCGCTGGCGCACGTCGTTGACGACGTCCTCGCGGACGTCCGGCGCCTGCTTCGCCGCGTCGAGCGTCGCCCGGAGCTCCTTCGCGCGCGCGGACAGCTCGACCTGCGCGGCGCCAGGCCCGCCCGCCGGCTGCTGTCCGCTCGCCGGCGTCGCGGCGCCGCGCGCCGGGTCCGCGGCTTTCGGCTCGGGGCCGCGAACGCCACCTGCCGGAATGCTGTTCGTGCTGTCGATCTTCATGGCCTTCTCCTGGGGCTCATCCGGGGCATCGGCCGAACCCGAGCGGAACTTGAATCTTGCGCATGGGGCGCGATCATGGCGTGCCGGCTCACTTCAGGCGCCCGAGGTCGCTGAGGGTCGTCAGCGTGTCTGACTGCATCGAGAACGCCTCCGAACCGAGGCTGAACTCCCGCTGCAGCGACAGCAGGTCGGTCATCGCCGCATCCATGTCGACGTTGCTCGCCTCGAGCGCGCCCTGCCGCACCGTGACGCCTGTCGCGGCGGGTAGTGGAGCGCTCGTGCCGTACAGCGAATCCCCGAGCCGCACGAGGCCGGTCGCCGGGAACGTGGCGATCGCGAGCCGCTGAGGTCCGCCGTCGACCGTGCCGTCCGGACCGACGGTGAGCGTGCCGGACACGACGATCGGCGCGCCCGTCGTGTCGAGGACGGGGTAGCCCTGCGGCGTGAGAAGCGTCCCGTTCGAGTCGACGTGGAAGTCGCCGGCCCGCGTGTACGCCGTCCCGGATGGCGTGCGCACGGCGAACAGGCCGTCGCCCTCGAGCGCGAGGTCGGTCGGGACGTCCGTCTGCTGGATCGGCCCGGCCGAACGGTCGAGGGTCAGGTCCGTCGGATACACGGCCGTCCCGAGGTGCCCGATCGATGCGCCCGTGAGCGTCGAGGCGAGCTGCATCCCGAACTCCGCCTGCTGGTCCCGCTCCGCCTTGTACCCGGCCGTGTTCACGTTCGCGATCGCGTCGGCGACAACGTTCTGGCGGGTCATCGCCGAGATCATCCCCGACAGGGATGTGTAGAAGCCGCGGATCATGCCTGCCACCCTCCCGTCCCCGACGATGATCCCGGCCACGACGTGGACGAGGGAGGCGCGGAGGGCGGCCACGAACCGGGGCGCTGCCAGTCCGCCGCCCAGGGCGCCGGTCGGGCCGCCGACTGCCTGGCGCGCGACGCGCCGCCGGTCGGAGCCGTCGACCGTGGATGCGGGCCACCGCGCCGGCGCCCCCGGACCGCGTGTCCCGGCCCGCTCGACGTTCCTCCGAGACGCGCGCGGAGCGCGAGGAGCGTCTCGGCGTGGATCTGGCACACGCGGGACTCGGTGACCCCGAGCACTTCCCCGATCTCGCGCAGCGTCAGCTCGTCCTGGTAGTACAACGCGAGGACGAGCTTCTGCCGTTCGCCGAGTCCCCCGATGGCCGTCGCCAGCCGGGCCACGTCGTCGCGGCGCTCGACCCAGTCGACCGGGTCGGGCGCACCGTCGTCGGAGATCGTGTCGGCCAGCGCCATCGACTCGGCCCCGCCATCGTGGTCGTCGGGCGAGTCGAGGGAGACGGTCACGACCGAGGCGGCCTGCAGTCGCTCCTGGTACCGCTCGAGCGGCATCCCCAGCCGGTTCGCGACCTCCCATTCCTCCGGCGTCCGCCCGAGCGACGCGTAGAGCTCGCTCATCGCCCGTTCGATGGCGCGCGCGGCCTCGCGCCCGGCTCGGCCCACGGTGTCGATGGCCCGGACGGCGTCGAGGATCGCGCCGCGGATCCGGAGCAGCGCGTACGACTCGAACGAGGCCGCGGCCTCCGGGCGGTACGCGTCGATCGCGTTCAGGAGCCCGATCGCGCCGGCCTGCATCGCGTCCTCGTGGTCGAAGACGCCCGGCACGCCGACGCCGAGTCGACCCACGACGTACTTCACCAGGTGCGCGTAGCGCTCGACGAGCTGCTCGCGCTCGGCGTTCTCCGGCCGCCAGGCGGCGGCCAGGGCCTGCGCCGCGGCGGCCTCGTCCGCGCCACTGCCGCCGGTGTCCGGGCTGGCGATGGTGCCGCGCATGTTCGGGCTGGCGCCGTGACCACCCCCCGCAACGCACCCCATGGCCTGCTCTGTCATCCACCCACCTCCCGGACGCGCTGTCCGTGCTCCCGGCTCCGGCTCGCGCCCGTCATGCCGTCACGCCCTTCCTCGTTTCCTTGCTCTTCTCCTTCGATGGCTTCGTGCCACCGCTCGCGAGCCGCGCCCGCGCACGCTGCAGCCGTTGCCCCGGTGGTTCCAGCCGGTCCAGCAGCCAGCCTCCCGCGAACGTGAACGCCACCGCTGCGAGGAGCCCCCGATCGATCGCGTCGAGCAGCGGGCTTCCGGCCAGGAGCGACGCCAGCGTCACCGCGGCCGCGCCGACGAGCGCGAGGCGGAGGCTCCACAGCGCGACGACCATCTCCATGCGTCAGATCTCCACCTGGGCGTGCACCTGCACGGGCACGGCCGGCAGGATCTCTTCGTACGAGAGGACCACGAGCTGCGGAAGTACCCGTTCGAGGAGGCTCCGGAGCGCCAGCCGGATGCGCGTCGTGCAGAGCAGGACGGGTTGGTGCCCCTCGGTGGTGAGCGCATCGACGGACTGGCGAACCGCCTCGGTCACGCGGCGCGCATCGGCGCCCGCAAGGTCGAGCGACACGCGGCCCGGCTGGAGCGTCATCTGCTCGCCGAGGCGCGTGTCGAGCGGGGGCGCGATCGCGACCGCGTGGACCGCTCCGTCCGCCGCCCGGTACCGGAGCGACAGTGTCCGGGCCAGCGCGTGGCGCGCGGCCTCCGTCAGCAGCAGCGGTTCCTTGATGGTCCGCGCGGAGTCGGCGACCGCCTCGCAGATCGTGCGGAGATCGCGGATCGGCACGCGCTCGCGCAGCAGCCCCTGCAGCACCTTCTGCAGGTCACCGAGCGAGACGAGGTTCGGCACGAGCTCGTCGACGAGCGCCGGCTGCTCCTCCTTGAGCGCGTTGAGCAGCTGCTGCGTCTCCTGCCGCCCGAGGATCTCATGGGCGTGGCGGCGCACGGTCTCCGCGAGGTGCGTGGCGAGCACGCTCGCCGGGTCGATCACGGTGTAGCCGAGCAGGTCGGCCCGTTCGCGGTCGGCGGGGTTGATCCAGGCCGCCGGCATGCCGAAGGCCGGATCGGTCGTCGGGATGCCGTCGATCGCCAGCTCTCCCCCACCCGAGTCGAGGCACAGCAGCTTCGACGGGTAGACGATGCCCTGGGCTATCTCGCCGCCCCGCAGCTTGATGACGTACGCCTCCGGTGCGAGCGAGAGATCGTCTCGGATGCGGACGGTCGGCACGATGAGGCCGAGCTCTGCGGCGATCTGCCGGCGGATGAGCCCGACGCGCTCGACGATGCCGACGCCCGGCGACTCGACCAGCCCGAGCAGCCCATACCCGACCTCGAGCTCAATCGTCTCGACCTTGAGGGCGTCGAGCGGCGCCTCCGCCGGCGCGGGCACGGGCACCGGCAGCGAGGTCTCGGCCGGGGCAGCCGCAGCCGGCGTCCGACGCGACAGCGCAAGACCTGCAACGGCGATCGTCCCTCCGCCCGCGAGGAACAGCACGGTCGGAAACCCCGGCACGACCCCGACCGCGAGCAGGATCGTCCCGGCCACCGTCAGCAGGCGTGGCCGCGCCAGCAGCTGGGCGGCCAGGTCGGATCCCATCCCGACGTCGGAGGCGGTCCGCGTGACGAGGATGCCCGTCCCGGTCGAGACGAGCAGCGCGCTGATCTCGTTGACGAGCCCATCGCCCACGGTGAGCACCGTGTACGTCGAGACGGCCGTCCCGATGTCCATGTGCTTCATGAGCACGCCCATCGTCAGGCCGCCGACGATGTTGACGGCGATGACGACCAGGGCGGCGATCGCGTCGCCCTTGACGAACTTCGAGGCGCCGTCCATCGCGCCGTAGAAGTCGGCCTCGCGCTCCACGGCGCGGCGGCGCGCCCGCGCCTCGTCCGCGGTGATGAGGCCGGCGTTGAGGTCCGCGTCGATGCTCATCTGCTTGCCGGGCATCGCATCGAGCGTGAACCGCGCCGCCACCTCGCTCACGCGGCCGGCGCCGTTCGTGATCACGACGTACTGGATCACGATGAGGATGAGGAACACGACGATGCCGACGACGGTGTTCCCGCCCACGACGACGTTCCCGAACGCGCCAATGACCTCGCCTGCGCTCGCATCGAGCAGCACGAGCCGGGCCGCCGACACGTTCAGTCCGAGGCGGAACAGGGTCGCGACCAGGAGGAGCGACGGGAACGCACTGAACTCGAGCGGCTCGCGCACGTTCATGGCGACCAGCAGGATCGTCAGCGAGAACGTGATGTTGGTGATGAGCAGCACGTCGAGCAGCACCGACGGGAGCGGCACGATCATCATCGCGACGATCCCCACGACCGCCGCGGCGAGGACGGCGTCGCTCCGGTGCAGCCCGACCGACTGGGTGCTGGTGGTCGCCGTCATCGCGCCCCTCCCTCGCGCATCGCACGCCTCGCGCTCATCGGGCGCCTCCGCCGGCTCCCGAGAGCCCGAAGCGCGCCTGCTGCACCGTCACGAGCAGCCGCGCGACGGCGCGGTAGAGGTGCGCCGGGATCTCGCTGCCGAGCGGCTTCGGGAACAGGGCGCGCGCGAGCGGCCTGTCCTCGACCACCGGCACGCCGTTCTCGCGCGCGACCTTCTTGATGCGCTCCGCCATGAGCCGCTGACCCTTCGCGACAATCCGCGGCGCGCGCATCGTGAGCGAGTCGTACTTGAGCGCGACGGCCAGGTGGGTCGGGTTGGTCACGACGACGTCGGCCGTCGGGACCGCCTGCATCATCCGGGCGAACGCGATCTGCCGGGCGCGACGCCGGCGGGTCGCGCGAACCTGCGGGTCGCCCTCCTGCTCGCGGAACTCCTGGCGAACCTCCTCGCGCGTCATCCGGATCTGGCCGAGGGCCCGGCGCCGCTGCACGACGAAGTCCACCGCCGCCACGACGCCGAGGAGGACGGTGATCGTGATGCCGAGCCGGTAGACGGCGTCGAGCGCGATCCCACCGATGTCCCCGATCCCGGCGCCGCTCATCGCGAGCATCGACGGGATCGCCGACGAGGCGACCTGCCAGCTGACGAAGGCGAGGACGGCGAGCTTCGCGCAGGCGATGAGGAGGCGCACGAAGGCCTGGCGGTCGACGAGCCGACGCAGCCCGGGGATCGGGTTGAGGCGGGACGGGTCGAACCCGATCGAGTGAAACGACAGCACGAGGCCGCCGCCGGCGAGGTTCGCCGCGACGCCGGCAAAGGCGACCAGCAATCCGAGCGGCAGCACGATGTCGATCCACTCGGCGAGCCCCTGGCCGAGCGCCGAGGTCAGCACGCCGGTCGACGGCGCCCCCTGCCCAAGCCCCTCGATCGCCTGCTGCAGGCTGCCGGCCATCGCCCGCCCCGCGCCCGGAAGCAGCGACGACGCGCCGAGCACGGACACGCCGAGCGTCATCCCCATCGCGAGCTCGTGGCTCCGCCCGACGCCCTGCCCCTTCCGCCGCGCCTCGGCACGGCGCCGCTCGGTCGGCTGCTCCGTCCGCTCGCTCACGGCAGCGTCCCCGACGACACGGACCGGAACAGGACCGAGAAGATCGACGCGGCTCCCTGGAGCAGCACCGGAATCGCTGCCGCGATGACGACGAGGCCGACGAGCAGCGTGATCGGCATCCCGAGCATGAAGACGTTGATCTGCGGGATCGCGCGCGCGAGAAGCGAGACCGCCGACTGTGCGAGCAGCAGAGCGAGCGCCAGCGGCAGCGCGACCCGGATGCCGAGCTCGAGCACGAGCGCCGCGAGCTGCGCGGCGAACATCCCGAAGCCCGGGGCCATGCCGCCGCCGAGGGGGAAGGGCGCGAACGAGTGATCGAGCGCCTGCACGAGCGCGACGTGGAGGCCGAGCGCCAGGAACGCGAGGCCGGCGAGGACCGAGAAGAACGGGTCGATCGGCGTGCTCGACGATCCGTCGATCGGCGAGAGGGCGGACCCGAGCGAGAGCCCGGTCTGGAGCGCGATGAGGCTGCCCACGGTCTCGACCGCCTGGAACCCGAGGCTCAGCACAAACCCGAGGGTGAGTCCGATGACGAGTTCGACCGGCGCGGCGACGACGGCCGGGAGCGGTTGTGCGGCGAGCGGCGCGTGGCCCGCCAGCGCCACGGCGAGCGTCGCGGCGAGGCCCGCCTTCACGACCGCGGGCACCGCGCGGTGACCGAAGATCGGGGCGACGACGACGAAGCCGGTGCTTCGCATCAGCACGAGGAACAGCGCGACGACCTGGCCGCCGGGCAGTGCGACCGTCATCGCGCGGCCCCCGGCAGCGCCTGGATCACGGACGCCGTAAACGTGACGAGCTGGGTGAGCATCCACGACCCGCCGAGCCACAAGATCGCGGCGACCACGAGCAGCTTCGGAAGGAACGTGAGGGTGGCCTCGTTGATCTGCGTGGCGGCCTGCACGACCGACACGACGAGCCCGACGACGAGGCTCACGACCAGGATCGGGCCCGCGACCAGGACGGTCGTCAGGAGCGCCTGCTGGAGCAGCTCGGAGACCTGCCCGATGCTCATGCCGGCCTCACCCGAAGCTCTTCACGAGCGACTGGACCACGAGGACCCAGCCGTCGACCATGACGAACAGCAGGAGCTTGAACGGCAGGGCGATCTGCGTCGGCGGCACCATGACCATGCCCATCGACATGAGCGCCGACGCAACCACGAGGTCGATGATCAGGAATGGGATGTAGAGCATGAAGCCCATCGTGAAGGCGGTCTTCAGCTCGCTGACCACGAACGCCGGAAGCAGCACCTCGGTCGGGATGTCGTCGGCAGTCTTTGGGCGCGGCTTCCCGTCGAGCGCGACCAGCGCGGCGAGGTCGTCCTGCCGGGTCTCGCGCAGCATGAACTCGCGGATCGGGGCCAGCCCCCGGTCGAGCGCCTGCTGCTGCGTGATCTGGTTGGCCATGTAGGGCTGCACGGCGTCCGCGTTCACCTTCGCGATGACGGGCCCCATCACGAACAGCGTCAGGAACAGGGACAGCCCGATCAGGACCTGGTTGGGCGGAAGCTGAGGGATTCCGATCGCGCTCCGCAGCAGCGACAGCACGACGACGATCCGGGTGAAGCTCGTCGCCATGAGCAGGATCGACGGCGCGATCGCGAGAACCGTCAGCGCGACGAGCACCTGTAGGGAGAGCGCGAGCGTGCCGCCGTCGCTGGCCGCCTGCCCGTTGCCCACCGTGACCGACACGTCGGGCGACCCGGTACCACTGCAGCCGGCGAGCACCACGAGCGCGAGGGCGGCGAGGAGCGCGATGCGGCGCCGCGGGAAGAGTGGCCGCCGCGTGGACTGACCCCGCGGGCTCGCGGGTCGGAGGCGCGGCAGCCGGCGATCATGCCCTGGGCGCACCCGGGTCTGAACGATCATGGTTCTCGCCGCCCGGGATCGGGCGCGCCGTGGGCCGCCCGGCGCATCGCGTCGCGGAACGAGACGTTGGATTCGGGCGGCAGGCGCGGCGCGACGACGCGCCGCGCACAGGCGAGCGAGCGCTCGAGAAGAGGACGGAGGGGAACGCCGGTCACCGCGTCGACCTCCTGCGAGGCGGTGTCGAGAGACAGTCGGTCGGCAACGGGCGCGGGCCCGAGATCCGCGAGCGTCACGAGGCCGGCCGGGCTGAGGCCGACCACCAGCTGCGTGCCGCGGACCGAGACCACGTACAGGCTCGCCTTGGGCGCGAGGGCCCGCGATTCGAGGACGACGATCCCGCTCCCGTTCCCGGCGCGACCCATCTGGCCGCGCCGCATGAGGCGGAGCACGACGTAGAGCAGGCCGAGGACAACCGTGGTCTTGGCGGCGACGTCGACGGGATCGAGGCCGCCTCCGGCCGACCCGGCGAACGCCGGCGACGCGCCGAGCGTGAACGCAGCCGCGGACGCGGCCGACGTCGAGGGCGCCCCGGAGGGCGGCGCGGCCGACGCCGCGTGGCCCGACGGTGCCGGTGACAGCGACGTGCCCGCCACGGCGACGGCCGGTGATCCCGCGGACGCCGGCGCGACCCACGCGACAGGCGTCGACGGGCCGCGCTGCGCCTCCGCGTACGCGCGAGTCGACGGCGCACCGAGGTGCGCGGTCGCGATGACGATCGCCGACACGACGGCGACGGGGACCGCGAACCGCGACATCGCGGACGTCACGCGGCGCCCGCCGCGGGGAGCCTGCCCCGGCGCGACACGATGGTCGTGATGCGCACGCCGAAGTTCTCGTCGACGACGACGACTTCGCCCTGCGCGATGGGATGGCCGTTCACCAGGACGTCCACCTGCTCGCCCGCGAGCTTGTCGAGCTCGACGATGGAACCGGGCGCGAGCGCGAGGATTTCTCGGATCGGTAGCTGCGCGCGCCCGATCTCGACCGTCACCTGCAGGTTCACTCCGAGCAGGAGCTCGATGCCATTGCCGGCGGAGGCCACGGGGCTCGGCGCCAGTTCCTCGAAGCGAGCGGCTCGTACGGTCGGCTGCTCGGCGACAGGTGCCTGCGGTGGGCGTGACGCGGGGGCCACCGCGGGCGGTAGTCGTCGGGTCGGCGAAGGCATCTCGGCCGCCGGCCGCGGCACGGGCGCGGGCCGGGCCGCGGGGGCCGACGCGGGCCCGCCCTGCAGCGCCTGCATCGCCGTCACGTGTGCGACGAGCTCACTCTCGGCCGGCGACTCCGCGACGAGCACGAGCCCCACGACCATCTCGTCGGGGCCTGCCAGGGACAGCCGCAGCGCGATGAGCGGGACGCCTCCGTCCGGCGCGGCCTCCGGGGCCGGGCCGACGTTCAGGCCTTCGCCGAGGATGGCGGTGGCCGCGTCGTCGAGAGACCCGACGACGAGCGCCCCGAGCGCCGCCGGGTCGACGGCCTGCCCTGCCAGCTCGTCGCCGAGTGTCGCGTCGAGGGCCGCCCAGGCGCCCCGGCGGGTTGCCCCGAGCAACTCGAACGTCGCGACGGGGGCCAGCGCGGCGGGCTCGATGACCTGCTCCGCCGACCCGTTGAGCGCCGCACCCCGAGCGACCGCGACATCCCGCAGCGTGACCGGCGCGGAGACCCGGGCCGACGCCGCTTCCTCGATCGCGGATCGAAGCAGCGTGAGGTGCGGCCCGACCGCCGCCGCCGCGGGCCCCTCGTACGGAGCCCAGTCCAGCGCCTGCCAGTCCATCGGTCAGTCCTCCCTCGCCTGCAGCGGCGTCACGATCCGCAGCGCCATTCGGTCCCCCACCCTTCCGGGAACGCCCCACGCACGTACGCCCCCGCCCACCATCAGCGGGACGGGCCGGTCGACCCGTTCATCGACGCGGATCACGTCCCCGGGCCGGAGCGAGGCAAGATCCTCGACGGGCAGCTCGACGGTGCCGAGCAGTGCCTCGACCGGAACCGCCACCTCCTGCAGCGATGCCTCGAGCGTCTCGCGGTGGAACCCGTTCGCCGATCCGCGCACGGGCTGCGCATACCAGGCGGTTGCAGAGAGCTTCGGGAGCATCGGCTCGAGCGTGGAGTGCGGGTAGCAGATGGAGACCGGCGCGGCCTGCCCGGCGAACCGCACCTCGAACGTGAGCACTGCCACGACCGCGCTCGGGGCCGCCACCCGCAGGAGCGCCGGGCCGAGCGCGAGCTCGGAGACGCGGGCCTGCAGGTGTCCGAGATGCGCCCACGCCTCGCCGAGCGGGGCGAGGAGCTCGTCGACCACCCGTGCGATCAGTTCCGACTCGATCGCGGTCGGCTCCCGCCGTGACGCCGGCAACCGCCCTGGACCACCGAGGAGACGATCGATGAGGGCGAACGCGAGTCCGAGGTCGATGTTCAGCAGGAACGGACCGCCAAGCGCATCCGACAGGAGGACGGCCAGCTGGGTCGGCAGCGGCATCGCCGCGATGTGCTCGTCGAAGATCATCTGTTCGGCATCGGCGAGCTGCATGGACACGGGCATCCGGAGACGTGCCTGAAGGCGGGCCGCCGTGAGGCGCGCGACGTTCTCGTGGACCGCCTGCAGGGTGCGGAGCTGGTCCTTGGAGAACTTGTCGGGCCGGCGGAAGTCATACGTGCGCGCCTGGCGCGCCGGCCGCGCGTCGGCCGCGGGCCGGTCGGCAGCCCCATCGCCGCGGGATTCGAAGGCGCCGAGGAGCGCGTCGATCTCTGACTGAGAAAGCACCGCGAACCCCTACTGCATGACGAAGTCGGTGAGGTACACGTCGATCACCGGCTTCTGTCCGATCGCCTGGCGCATGGCGGCCAGCAGCTGGCTCTTCAGTGCATCCCGGCCCGCGGCCGAGACCAGGTCGTCCGACGATTTCGCGGACACGACCTGGCCCAGCGCGTCGAGCAGCAGGGGCACGTCGTCCGTGTACTCCGACGTGATCGTCGTCTCCGCGGTCGCGCGGGCATCCCCGGCCATCGCATAGAAGCTGGCACTGTCAGGGCGCAGCTCGACCGTCACGGCGACCTTGGCGTAGCGGTAGGCACCGCCGGGGGCGAGGTTGATGACGCGGCTGTCGAGCGCGAGCATCGCGCCATGCTGGCCGGGGCCGGGATCTGGGACGGCGGGGACGCTGGCGTGGACGACCTGCGTGTACCCGACGTAGAGGCCTGCGGCGAGGGCGACCGGCACGATCGCGATGAGGGCCTTGCGGCCTCCGGGCAGTTTCATCGGTGCCACCTCACGGCTTGATGGTCGGGATGTCCGCGGGCGAGTCAGACGCCACGGGGCTTCCGGTGGCGGCCGGATACAGCAGGACGATGTCCACGCGCCGGTTCTTCTCTCGGCCTGCCTCCGTGTCGTTCGACGCAATCGGCTCGTACTGCGCGAACGCCTCCGTGGAGAGGCGCGCGGGATCGATCCCGCGCGCGACGAGCCCGTCGAGCACGGCACGCGCGCGCGCGGCCGACAGGGCCCAGTTGTCGGGGAACAGGAAGCCATCGGGCGGAACGTTGTCGGTGTGGCCCTCGACGCGGACGTGGTTCGGCAGCGGGCGGATGAGCTCCGCGATGCGGTCGAGCAGCTGCGTGGAGGTCGGGTCGAGGACGGCTCGCCCGCTTTCGAACAGCAGCGAACCACCGATCCGGATCAGGATCCCCTCCGAGGTCTCGCTCACGGAGACGCGATCCTGCACGCCGAGGGAGACCGCCAGGTCCTCGAGGCCGGCCCGGATTGCGCGGTAGTCGGTGGAGACGGCGCCGGACCCGGAGTCGAAGGTGCCTGCGTCCGGCGCGACATTCTGGCCCGACGTGACGGTCAGCGCCTGCGTC
>JAJYJR010000359.1 GCA_021789355.1 Chloroflexota bacterium
CGCGGCGCTCTGCCTGGCAGACCGGCGCGGCCCTGTCACGCCGCTGTGGCGCACCGCGGACTGGACGTATCTGCGGTTCCACGAGGGCCTCGGCCGGCCCCAGCCATGCTACCGGCGCGAGGAGATCGTGGCCTGGGCCCGACGGCTCGCCGGGGACTGGCCGCCCGAGGCCGACCGATTCGCCTACTTCAACAACGACCCCGCGGGCTGCGCCGTGCGCGACGCGGCGATCGCCGGGCTCGTCTTCGCGGAGGTCGGGCTGGAGTCCTCCCGCACGCCGCCGCCCGAGGCCGCGCCGGTCGGCTGAGCAGCCGGCGGTCGAAGTGGTCTTGCCCACGAGCCACCCATCCCCTCACCTGCCAGATCCTCCTCGTGCGCCAAGCTGGTGGAGTCGGCGGCGGCGTCCGAGCGATCATTCCGATCCGGCATCTGGTCTCGACGCCGCTTATCTGCTCGGAGGTCGATGAGGACCTGCCCCTCCCACGCCGACCCCAGCGTTGAACCGATTCGGCGAGCGTCGCGTTGCGCCAGCCTGCCGGTAGCGCAGAACCGCCTTCCCGGCCAGGAACGCGGCCTCGTGGGGAAGGTGCTCACGACGGTGGAGATCGGGCGGCAGGGCCTCCTCGAGCGCCTCGATCGTCGGGTCGAGCGTCTGTCGGGAGGCCAGCAGCAGAGCCTCCGTTTCGCCCTGGCGTTCGCCGGCGATCCCAAGCTCCTCTTCCTCGATGAACCGACGGTCGGGATGGATGGGCCGTCTGGATCAGCGTGGCCGCGCCCAGTGGCGGTACGCGTCCACCCACTCGGCGCCGGCCGGTCGCGGATCCGGCATCGGCAGTTCGGACAGCGCGACCCTGAGCAGGTCCCGACCGCGCCGGCAGACCGCGACGATCCGGTCATCGTCCGTGATGTCGACGGCGGTGACCGTTACGGCGACGCCGAGGACCGTCGTCACGAACGGGATGTCGAGGTGTTCGTGGATCATCTCGAAGAGGCCCGTGCATTCCTCGGATTCGTTGTAGCAGTCCACCGTGGCCTCCTCGATCAACCGCTCCAGACGTGCACGGGAGGGGCCTCCCTCGGACCTGCGCGGGGCCCGAGTGCGCATGCGGCTGGAGCGCGCCCTGGGCGGCGCCGGTGGGTTCGGATCGAGCGGCGCCCCGTCCTGCGGCTCGCCGGCCGCGATCCGGAGGGCCGCCGCCGCGATGGTCCGGTAGGCGGGTGCCAGAAGATCGTCCAGGGGGTGACCGCCAGCGGAGAGTCCGGATGGCGCGAGATCCCGCAGGATCGCGTCCGGCATCGCCACCGCGCGCGGTTCGACGCGGACGGACGCGAGGTCGCCGCCTGCGTCCCAGAACCGGCTCGCCATCTCCGCCGTGATCTCGCCCGCAAAGTCGACCCCATGGGGGCCGATAAACCCGACGAGCCCCTCCGGTTCTGCCGGGAGCGCCGCGTCGGCCGCGTCGATCGCGCCGGAGGCCGGCCCGACACCCCGACCGCGGAGCGCGCGGAGTTCGGCGAGCAGGCGCTCCCGCGAGCGACCACGCCAGGCGAAGATGAGGAACGGATCGCGGTCGAACGCTTCGGCGAGCAGGTAGTACACGGCCGCAATGTGCTTGCAGGGGTTCTCCCAGTCCGGGCAGGAGCAGTCGGTGTCGAGGTCGTCGGCGGTGGCCGGGAAGAGTGACAGCCCGGTGGCCGCGAACGCGTCCCCGATCTCGTGCGGCATCTCGCCCGCGAGGAGCCGGGCGAGGAACACGGCCTGGCTTGCCATCGCCTCCTCGACGCGTGCCCAGTCGGCGTCACCGAGCACCGTCACGCCGATGCTGACGCTGTACGGGCGCGCCCTCGAGCCCTGGACGCGCGCGCTGACCTCGCCCGCCTCCACGTCCATCTCGATGACCTGACCGCGCCGCGCGTACGCCCGACCGCGCGCCAGCCGCGGGCCCTCGTGGAAGTCCTCGAGGACCTCGATGAAGCGTTGCGACCACCAGGTCTCGCCGATGGCGCCCCGTTTGCTCTTTGCCCGGAGGCCGTCCTTGACGGGTCGCGGGACGCTCGGCGGCGGGTAGAAATCGTCATACGAGGCGCGGAAGGAGGACCTGCGGCGGCGTCCGAACGGCATGGTCAGCCCTCCGCGACCGCGTCGGATGAGAGCGCGACGAGGTCGCGAAGCTCGGCGGTGGACAGCTCGGTCAGCCAGGTCTCGCCGGTGCCAACGACACGCTCCGCGAGAGCCCGTTTCGATTCGAGCAGCGCGGCGATCCGCTCTTCGAGGGTGCCGGCGCAGACGAGCTTGCGAACCTGGACGTTGCGGCGCTGGCCGATCCGGTAGGCGCGGTCGGTCGCCTGGTCCTCGACCGCGGGGTTCCACCACCGATCGACGTGGATCACGTGGTTGGCCGCGGTGAGGTTGAGGCCCGTCCCGCCGGCCTTCAACGAGAGGATCAGGATCGACGGGCCGCCGTCGCCCTGGAAGCGGGCGACCATCGCGTCGCGATCGGCCTTCCGGGTCGCGCCGTGGAGATAGAGGACCTCCCGCCCGAACCGATCGCGCAGGTGCGTTCGCAGGAGCGCCCCGAATTCGGCGAACTGGGTGAACAGGAGCGCGCGGTCACCCTCGGCGAGGACCTCCTCGAGGATCTCCTCCACGCGCTGGAGCTTGCCGGATCGCCCCGCCAGGGGTGAGCCGTCGGCGAGCATCTGGGCCGGGTGGTTGCAGACCTGCTTGAGGCGCAGCATCGTGGCGAGCACCAGCCCGCGCCGCTCGATCCCCTCGCTCGAGGCGATCCGCTCCAGCATCTCGTCGACGACCGCCTGGTAGAGGGAGGCCTGTTCCCGCGTGAGCGAGCAGTAGACGGTCATCTCGAGCTTGTCGGGCAGGTCGGCGATGATCGAACGGTCGGACTTGAGGCGGCGGAGGATGAACGGCGCCGTCGCCCGGCGGAGCCGCCCGGCGGCATCCTCGTCGCCGTACCGTTCGATGGGAACGGCGAAGCGCTGGCGGAACGCGGTGGCCGACCCGAGGAGGCCTGGGTTGAGGACCTCCATGATCGACCAGAGCTCCGCGAGGCGGTTCTCGACGGGCGTGCCGGTCAGCGCGATCCGGCGCGGCGCCCTGACGCGGCGGACCGCCTGCGCCTGCCGGGCGGCGCTGTTCTTGACGTTCTGGGCCTCGTCGAGGACGAGGCGGCCCCAGTCGATTGCCGAGAGCGCTTCGATGTCGCGGACGACGAGCCCGTAGGTCGTGATCACGAGGTCGGCCCCGGCTGCGGCAATCTCGAGATCCTGGCCGCCAAGCCGATCGCCGCCGTGATGGACGTGAACGGCGAGGTCCGGCGCGAAGCGTTCCGCCTCGCGGCGCCAGTTCTCGACGACGGACATGGGACAGACGACAAGGGTGGGCCCGGACGCTTCGGTCGTTCCTCGGACGGCGTCGGCCGCGTCCCCGGCTTGCGCTTCGGTCGTTCCTCGGACGGCGTCGGCCGCGTCCCCGGCTTGCGCTTCGGTCGTCCGTGCCGAGCGCTCCGCGACCAGCAGCGCAAGCACCTGGGCGGTCTTGCCGAGACCCATGTCGTCGGCGAGGCATGCGCCGAGATCGAGGTCACCGAGGAACTCCAGCCAGGCGAGACCGCGTTCCTGGTACGGGCGCAGCGCGCCGACGAAGCCCGCCGGCGTCCCGCGGGATGTCGGCCGCCCGTCTGGCGCACCGTTCGCAAGGAGGGTCCCGAGCCAGCCATCGGCGGTGACCCCGGCGACGGGGAGGCCGGTCTCGGTCGTCCCCAGTCCCAGGCCGACACGCAGAGCGTCCCCGGCGGACATGGTCGCGCCCTGTCGTCCGGGAGCGCGTTCGACCAGCTGGACCGCCGCGGTAACGTCCTCGGGACGCAGCTCCACCCACTGGCCCCGGACGCGGACGAGCGGCACCTTGAGGCGGGCGAGTTCCCGGATCTCGTCGGCTGTCACGGACTGGTCGCCGATCGCGAGGTCCCAGCGGTAGTCGACGATGGCGTCGAGCCCGAGGCGCGCGTCGGCCGCCGACGCACCCGCCGACGCGCGCGTGGTGACCTTGAGACGGGCGGCGATTCGTGGGCGCCCCGCCTGCCACCACGACGGGAGCTGGATGCCGAAGCCGGCCTCGGTGAGGACCGGCGCTCCCTCGCGCAGGAAGGCGTACGCGCCGGTGACGTCGAGGTCGAGCCCGGCCGGGTGTGCCTCGTTCAGCAGCCGGTCCAATGGTGGGTGGAGTCGTGTCGCGCGGCCGAGGTCGGCCAGCAGCCGCTCCTGCGGATCGTCGAGCCGGCGGCCGAACCGGGCGAGCCGGCGGCCCGACTTCCAGACGTCGGCGGCGGGAACGAGCAAGCTCGGGTCATCGGTCGCCTGGAGCAGGACCTCCAGGGCCCAGGCCTGCCCCTCGGCGCTCCTGGCACCGTCGTCGGGTGGGACAACCCGGAAGCAGGTGCGGAAGCCGGCCTTGCCGGTCGTGGCCCGCGCGTGCCACGCCACGATGGTCCCGGCCAGGGCGCGAACCTCGGGGGAGTCCGGGAGAGCGGTGGGGCTCGCGGCAGCCAGGGAGTCGAGCACGGTGTCGAGCGGCGCCGTGCGCTTCGTCCGGGAGGCAGTCCTCGAGAACGGCCGGGGTCCGACGCCCGCGCGGGCCACCGAATCGACGATGTCGGTCAGCATCTGCGCGAGGACGTCGACGGCGCCGCGTCCGCGCCGGTCGAACGGGTCGGTGGCCTCGGCGCGGCAGGCGGGAGGCATCGCCTGCGCCAGCGCCCGAAGCCGTTCGGCGTCGCTGGCGCCCGGCGCCGGCAGCCAGCGTGCCTCGGAGCCCCGTCCATCCCGCGTCGGGACCAGCCCGGGGAGGAAGCGCCCCCGGGCGACGAGTTCCAGGGCGAACAGGGCGGTGGCGGCGAGGTAGTCGAGCGAGGCGTCGCCCAGGGTCTCCTCGGACCGGCCTGCCGCGGCGAGAAGCAGGCGGATTGCCGCGCCCGGGTCGAACGCGAGCGTCGGGACCGTCCAGGGTTCGACGCCCGCGGGCATCGCGTCACCGTGCGGCGGCGCCGCGGCGATGCGCGGGGAGGGCCACGGGCTCGCGGTGTCACCCGGGAGCCAGAGGGCCAGCCGACCTGGTCGAGCGCGCCCGACCAGGTCGGCGTCGCCGGCGATCGCGGCGTCGACGGCCGGCGCCACGCGATCGGTCGGGGCAGCCCACGGGTGGGGGGGCGCCTTGGGCGTTCGCCTTGCCTTTCGTGGCCGGTGCGCCTCGAAGGCCGCCGCATCCTCGGCCCAGAGGTGCAGACGGTGGTCGAGAGCCCAGGCGGCGTGAAGAGCAAGCATCGGTCAGGGGAGCGCGTGCAGATCGGGACGACCGAGTGAAGGCGGCTCGGCAGGCACGGTCGGGCGCAGCCCCGATTCGGCGAGCCAGTGCCGGGAGGCGCCCCGGCCGCCAGGCGCGCGGTCGAGCCGGAGCCAGCGGTCGTCGGCCGCGATGACTTCGGCATCGTCGACCCGGTCGGCTTCCTCCTCGTCGTCAACGTCGCCGACGTAGCTGCTTTCGTGGATCGGGCGGATCTGATGGACCTCACTGGTGCGCAGGTCCGTCGCTTCCATATGGTCGCCCGCGCCCCTGACGGCTCCCTGCTGGCTCATGCGTCGCGCCCGGCTGTCCTCGTGCGAGGTCGTCGGACAGGGTGCCACGCCTCCACGTGATGGTACAGCCCGAGGCTGGGCCCGGCGGCTCGGATGCGTACCTGCCCGTGAGGACGGCGTCGGGGGTGGCGCGGACGCCTTCGCCACGCCGTGCGTCTCGTCATGCAGAGAGGAAGATGTGACCCGCCTGACGGCATCCTCAGCCCCGGCCCGCGTCTTGCCAGCGCCTGGGGCAGCCGTACGACCCCGCCCCGCGCCGGGTCGACCGGCTGGGGATCAGCTACTACGCCATCCCCGCGCATGCGATGGAGGCGATGGGCCAGCTCGTCGCGGGACCTGGCGGGTCCATAGGCGGGCCCCGGCCCCGACGGCCGGCTCGGCTCCCGGGGCCGAGCCGCCGGATCAGGGACGAGGCGAACCCGGCCCCCGCTGCCTGCAACGTGTTTGAAACGTGGCCGAGCGGAACCACCATCCGGTACAGTCGGCCCATGCGCGACGCCACGCGTCCGGGGAGGCACGGTCCGGCGCTCGGTGCGCTGGCGGTCGCGGTGGCGCTGCTCGCGACGGCCTGCGCGTCCACTGCCCGCCCCACGCCGGCGCGGCCGGCCCAGGCGGCCGCC
>JAJYJR010000360.1 GCA_021789355.1 Chloroflexota bacterium
TCGCGTGGAGCCCCGATCCCCAGCACTGGCTGGACTACACCGCGCCCGTCTTCCCGGGCTCCGCGCTCATCCCGCCCGTCCTCGGCACGATCGTCTTCCTCTACGGCGGCCTGGTCTTCCTGCGCGGGGCCGCGGCCGAGCTCGGCGACCGGCAGCCGGGCATGATGACGCTCATCTCGCTCGCGATCATCGTGGCGTTCGCCACGAGCTGGGCCGGCACGCTCGGGCTCTTCGACATCGAGATCTGGTGGGAGCTCGCGAGCCTCATCACGATCATGGTGCTCGGCCACTGGCTCGAAATGCGCTCGATCGCGCAGGCCCGCGGTGCGCTGGCCGCCCTCGCCGAGTTGCTTCCCGACACGGCGGAGCGGATCGCCGACGGCGGGGTCGAAACCGTCCCGCTCGATGCGCTGGCGGAGGGAGACGTCGTCCTCGTGCGGCCCGGAGCCCGCGTCCCCGCCGACGGGGTCGTCGTGGAGGGGACGGCCGACGTCGACGAGTCGATGATCACGGGGGAGTCGCGACCGGTGTCCAAGGAACCGGGGGCGAAGGTCGTGGCGGGCACCGTGGCGGCCGGGGGCAGCCTGCGGGTGCGCCTGACCGCGGTGGGGGAGCAGACCGCACTGTCGGGGATCATGCGCATGGTCGCCGCCGCCCAGGCGTCGGCGTCGCGTGCCCAGGCGCTTGCCGATCGCGCGGCGGCGCTCCTCTTCTACGTCGCGCTCGGCTCCGCGGCGGTCACCTTCGCCTTCTGGTGGCTCGACGGCGACCGCTCGGGCGCCCTGACGCGGATGACGACCGTGCTCGTCATCGCCTGCCCGCACGCCCTGGGGCTGGCCATCCCGCTCGTCATCGCGATCAGCACCTCGCTCGGCGCCCGGCACGGCCTCCTGGTCAAGAACCGCATCGCGCTCGAGCGGGCCCGCGAGCTCGACGTGGTGATCTTCGACAAGACGGGCACGCTCACGAAGGGGATGCCGGTCCTGGCCGCCGTGGCCGGCGCCACCGCCACCGCCGAGGCCGAGGTGCTGCGACTGGCCGCCTCCGTCGAGGCCGACTCCGAGCACCCCCTCGCCCGCGCCGTCGTGGAGGCCGCGCGGAGCCGTGGCATCGACCCGGTCCCCGCCACGGACTTCGAGGCGCTGCCAGGCCGCGGCGCTCGGGCCGCGGTGGACGGCCGCCGGGTGGCCGTGGGCGGGCCGCGCCTCCTCGGCGAGCTCGGCCTGGCGTCCGATCCCGCGGCAGAGGCCTGGGCGCGCGAAGGCCGCACCGTCCTGCACGTGGTCGCGGACGGCGTGCTCGTCGGCTCGCTCGCGGTGGAGGACGAGATCCGCCCCGAGTCGGCCGAGGCCGTGGAGCGGCTGCATGCCCTCGGCCTGAAGGTGGCGATGATCACCGGGGACGCGCAGGCCGTGGCCGATTCCGTCGCCCGCCGACTGGGCGTCGACGAGGTCGCGGCCCAGGTCCTGCCCGCCGACAAGGCGGAGGCGGTTCGGCGCTTCCAGGCCGGCGGACGTGCGGTGGCGATGGTGGGCGACGGGGTCAACGACGCGCCGGCGCTGGCCACGGCCGACGTCGGCATCGCGATCGGGGCCGGGACGGACGTGGCGGTCGAGTCGGCCGGGATCGTGCTCGTGCGCAGCGACCCGCGCGACGTCGTGGGCGCGATCGAGCTCTCGCGCGCCACGTACCGGAAGATGCTCCAGAACCTCGCCTGGGCGACCGGCTACAACCTCATCGCCATCCCCGTTGCCGCCGGGGTGCTCGTGCCCTGGGGTCTCGACCTGCCGATGGCGGTCGGCGCCATCGCCATGAGCGCCTCGACGATCATCGTCGCTGCCAATGCGCAGCTGCTGCGGCGGCTGCGACTGGGAGAGGACGCCCCGGATCGTCGGCCCGAGCCGCGGCCGGCGTGACCCTGCCGTTGTCGGCGTCCGTGCTCGGTGTGACTCCGCGCCGACAGCGACGCCCCCGCGCCACGGGAGGTCGAAGGCGTTCCGAGGTGGCCTTCGCTCACCTCGACGGCGTCCACCTAGTCGCCGCTTTGTCCGGCACGCGATCCGCTCCGGCCTGCTGGATGGCGCGCGCCGGTCGGTGCGGTCGCCACCGCTCCCGGCACGTCGGATGGAGCCGTTCAGCCTGTCACGCACCTCAGGCAGCGCAGGAGGCGTCACAGATATAACTGCTGCACCTGGTTCAGGGTGAAGTCTGGCCGCCGGCCTCAGGGGGAACGCCGGGTGCGCGAGGCAGGCGATGGAGTCTGCCGCCCCACGCCGCGAGCCGCGTGCTACGCACGTCGGCGCGAGAGATCGCCGCATCGTCCTGGCCAAGGTCGCTGGCTTCCTCGATCCGCTTCTCCGGATCCGGCCCCGACTTTGCAGGCGCCAGCCGGACCGTGCGCACGAGTTCGCGGGCGACCTCCATCGCTTCCCCCACATACTCTCTGGCGGTCACCGCCGGTGGGTGCTTGGCCTCCTTGCCCAGGCCCACCAGTCCCTCGAGGCGCACCACCGTGGTCGCCTGCGGAGGGTACAGGCGGTTCAGGAACACCTCCACACCGAAGCGCGTGGTGGCCATCCGCTCCAGGTGAGGCAGCAGATCTGCGCGGAGGTATGCGCGTTCCCCCGTGAAGCGCGCCCCGATCCAGGGGCTGAGCCATTGCGAGGCGGTGGTGTCCCCCGTGCCGTAGGCGAGCACGGCCTGCACCTCCCCGCCGTGCATCGGCGCCAGCAGGGTGGCCACGTGGTCGTGCGAGAGGTTGGTCAGGTCCGCGTCGACGAAGGCCACGATCGCGCCGCGAGCGGCCCGGATCCCCGCCGCCAGAGCCGCGCCCTTGCCGCGGTTCTCTGCGAGCTCCAGGAGTTCGATCGCCGGGCCGAAGGAGCGCAGGGCCGCGGCGCTCGCGTCGGTGGAGCCGTCGTCGACGCAGATCACCTCGTCGATCTCCGGACTCGAGAGGAGCGTCGCCACCACGCGGGCGACCGTCCTCTCCTCGTTGTACACGGGAACGATCGCCGAGACTCGCGCTCGGGGTTCGGCGGCCCCAGTCGTGGTCACGCCCGCGACGCTCCTTCTCGATTGGCCGGCGAGCCGGTGTGCAGCCGACGACCGAGCTGCTTGACGAACTCCCCGAGCTCCGCCTCCTCGGCCGGGGACAGGACCGCGAGGGCGTCGGTCAGGCGCTGCAGCTGGGACTCCAGGCGTGCGCTCAGCGCGCGTCGGGTCCGACGCGCTCGCGTCAGCCCGACCAGCAGGCCGCCCAGGGCGGCCACGCCCATTCGTCCCCCGCCCTCGGTCAGCCAGGTCGGCAGCTCGTGACGGTCGGCGAGCGTGGGCGACTCCTCGAGCGCAATCATCAGCGCGGCGATCAGCCGGCCGGCGGTGGCCGCAGGTGTGCCCGGTGCCTCGAGCTCGGCAAGCAGCTCGCTGACGAATGCCTCGTCCGCAACGCGACCATCCCCCAGCGCCTCCAGGATGCGGCGCTGGGACGCTTCCCAGTCGGCATCCGCGTCGGGACCCACGACCTCGTCGATGAGTTGCCGCGCCAGGTCGGTCGGGGCGAACAGCACGGCAGAACGGCCGACACCGCCCCGTGGGGGGCGCGGGGCGTAGACCGCAGTGGCGTAGCCCTGCGCCTCGGCGAGGCGCAGCATCCGGTAGGCGGTTGGGGCCGAGACGCCGAGCCGTTCGGCGACCACACGGTACGAGATGGGCTCGCGCGCCGACCGGTACAGGTCAAGGAGCGTCCGAACGATCGCCATCTGCCGATGCGTCAAGGTCATGTAAGAGGAGTCCGCCGCATAGAATGCAACATAGGGGAGGAATGTAGCGCCTTTGCCCGGATGGCGTCATGGCGGCGTGGTGGCGCACCTGAGCGATCCCCGGCCCGCCACTCGCTTGCAGCGAAGGACGCCTGCCGGCTGTTCGTGCCCCCCTTCATCGATGGCCGTCGGAGTGACAGGGCACCCGGCCCGCGGGACAGATCCGCGGTCCCGATCATCCGTTTGGCAAGACTCGATCAGTGCCTCTGGCGGCGCGCCGTAGACTCCCGAGGTCGTGCCGGCATCCCTCAGCGCCAGGAGCGACAGACCGCGGTCCGCGGCGTGGGGAGCCCGCCGGGGTCCGTCGATGAGGCGACCATGTCGGTCTTCCCTTCACTGGACGCGCGACTGGCCTGGGCGGCGCAGCACATCGCGCGCCTCCGGAGCTTGGTGGACGCGTACCAACGCGCCCGGCCCTACACGGTTGTCGAGGAACTGGCCGACGAGGGCGCGACCAGGATCGTGCGCGCGACGTTGACGAGCGGTCCGCCGGCCGCCATCAGCCTCGCCCTCGGCGACGTGGCCCATCAGCTGCGTGCCGTGCTCGACAACGCGGTCGGCGCGCTGCGGGAGGGCGGCCCGACGGGACGCTCGGCGTTCGTGATCACGGCTGATCCGGAGACCTTCGACCGTGCCTGCAGGGACGGCCGGCTGACCGGACTGCCGCCAGCCGTTCTCGAGGTGGTCCGCTCGGTGCAGCCGTTTGCCGGGCCGCCCTACGGCTCCTGGATTGGCTCGGGCCTGGAGGTGCTCGACGCGCTCGCACAGCACGACCGGCATCGGGCTGTGCTGCTCGGCGCGGGGTTCGTGCGCGCCTGGGCGGTGGAGGTCGTGCGGCCCGTGCCTGCCAGTCCGGCGGACCTCCCGCCGATCGAGTTCACCGGGCCCGCGGAGGTGCGCTTTCCCGCCCGGGCGCTGGCCATCCCGACCTTCGAGATCCGTGTCTTCCTCGCCGAGGGGGACGAGCGGATCCGGGACCGGGAGGTGATGGCGCTCGTCGATCTCATCGCCCATCGCACGACCTTCGTGGTGCAGCGCATGGAGCATGCCGCGCTGCGCGATTGAGCGCGAGTCTCGCGCCGACGCCGGCCCCGATTCCTGGCCATCTGTCGGGCTCAGCTGCCCCGGCGCCTCGCAGGGAGACCACCGCGCGCTCGGCGATCGCCGCGTCCAGGATGGCCCACAGCCGGCGCAAACCCCGGATGTGGGCTCTCACACGTCACGCCGCCCGAGCGGGGCGTGTTCAAGCCGTTACGCCTTGAACAGAGGCTGCTGGCAGGTCCTGCACCGGGAGGTTCGCGGCCGGTATGGTCGCGGGCACGCAGGCCCCGTGACCGCAGCCCGCGGATCACGATGGGGGTGGCACCGCGCCCTGCGCCAGTCCGGCCTCCACCTCGGCCCCCATCGCCTCGAACGCGTCGAGCTCGTCGATCACGAACATGAGGCGCGGGATGAGCTCGGGGCGGGCCCGCATGAGCCGATCGATCCCATCCTCCTGCGGCGAGCTGGTGATCGCCACGTTCAGCGTCCGGGCGTCCACGGTGGTGGCCAGACGCGCCGTGGGGTGGAGTCCCAGCATGACCGCGGTGTCGCGCCGGGGCTCCAGCAGCGGCCAGCTGGGCTACCTGTCCCCTTGACCAGCCTCGCACTGGCCCCCGAGTACCAGGAGTTCTTGCACCGCCTTCGACGCCCACATGAGACCAGGCTGATCCCGCCGCGCCCGGCCGCTCACCGCCTACGCCGACGCGACCCGACGATCCACGGCCCGGCCAGCACGCTGGCCTCGGCGGGCAGGCGCGGGGCCACGATCGCCGCCAGGCAGGCATCCTCCGCCGCATCGAGCGCCTCCTGGTCAACGGGCGAGGTGCGCGCCACGTCGTCGCAGGCGTCGATCCCGATCATGCGCTCGAGCACCAGCGAGCACGTGCGCCAGGCCCGGAACTCGGGGCCCTGGCGCAACTCGTGCCAGGCCACCCGCTGGTAGATCGGATCGAAGGCCGCCCGGCGGTGCCGCATGGCGCGGGCCAGGCGCCGCCGCCCCGCCGGCCCGAGCGTCTCGAAGCGCGCCAGCACTTCGAGCGCGGCAGGCGGCAGCTCTGCGGGTGACACGAGGCGGTCGGCGGATATCCCCGGCCCGGGGGTCGCCAGGGCGACGAGGCGCAGGGCGAACGGTGCGGGCATCGACGATCAGTGTGGCTGTCCCTGGCTGACGCACGCAAGCCCGCGGGCCAATCTCCAGCCCGTCAGACCTTGACTTCGCCCGCGCCGCGCCGATCCTCTGGGGCCGGCTCCCGAGCAGCCGAGCCGGTCTCCGGCGGGAGCCGCCACGCTGCCCGCGGACGCGCGGGTCACGGAGGACACTGAGGATGCAGCGGTTCAGTCTTGTCGTGGGTACCGAGCAGCGTGCCCGGAGCGAGATGCAGGCTGCCCGCCGGCGCGGGATCAACCC